>SLDF01000334.1 GCA_007125435.1 Saprospiraceae bacterium | reverse complement strand
GAGCCAGACTCTGCGCAACGATAGTGGAGCAGAGGCCGACCGTTCAGGGAGCCCTGGAACGTAGCGACCCGAGGACGACAGGACGAGGGTGATGCCCAAAGCGACAAAATGAAATACACCCGTATCACTTCGCCTTTTTCTAATAGAATTCTAATAATTTTCTAAGAAGTCTCTAACTGAGGTCTATTGGTGTGATCCATACTTTTGTGGCGATAAAAAAATGAGTGGCGTTTTGATAGACATATCATAGGTGAGGTAATAAGGTAGACATCACCAGGAGTTAATTCAAACACTGATTGATAGAAAGGGAAACACAATTACATCATTATTTTAAAGTGAAAAGTTATGAGAATTATTTTTACAATGCTTTTGGGTGTATTATTTTTTAATATATCCTTTGCTCAGGAAGGTGGAGTCTTTGGTAAGAGCGAAGAAGCACAAGAAAAAAACCGTTATCGTCTTGAGATAGCTGATACCATTACACTGCCGTTTGACCTAGATCCACGGAAGAGGCTAAAAGACGACGATATCATCAATAAAAAAGAAGGTTTTTTTGTCACCGGTTTTCCTGATATTGAAATTGATCCTATCAGGGGTCTTGGAATAGGAGGAACGGCATTCTTCTACCAAAACAGAGATGCGCAAGATCCATTCTTCTATTACACACCGTATCGCTACAGGCTTACTACTGACTTTAAGTATTTTACCAATGGTAGATTTCAGGGTGGATTAAATCTCGATGTGCCATATGTATTCAATTCCAGGTGGCGATTAAGGATTGATGCCCTGTATGAGTTTGACCCCAACTTCCAGTATTTTGGAATAGGGACGCAAAGTCAACGTTCTCTTGGTGAGATAGATCAAGCTAGAACTGGAGCAGCAGTTACACCTGACTTTAGTAGCATGGACGATTATCTGGATAATCTGGCAACAGCCCAGACTAGAAATGGTGGGTTTGTAACCAACACCCATTACAATGAAATCGAAATCGAAGAGCAATTATATAACTTCCTCGGTGAAAGAGTATGGTATGGTGGCCGATTGAGATTTATGTTTGGCTATGAAGCTCTGTTCACAAGAGTCAATGACTGGTCAGGCAGAATAGCAGAAGAAGCATTCTTGCCTGATGGCACAGAGGTAGAGGCTGTAAATGAACAGACATTATTTAATAAGGATGCGATTGCTCGTACAGGAGACGGTAGCACTGATGGTAGCCCATGGGATAGATTTAATATAAGTGGTGCATCTTCTGACTGGCAGTTTACTTCCATGTTAGCAGCGGCATTGATCTGGGATACCAGAGATCTAGAGCCGGATCCGTCAGAAGGTGTATTCCTTGAGTATTCTCATGAGTATTCTGCTCCGTGGTTAGGGTCTCAGTTCAACTTCAATAAATTCATGATTCAAGGACAGTATTTCCATACTGTAGCAAGATGGAGAGAAGGTAAAAGCAGGCTGACATTTGCTGCTATGGGGTCATTTGGCTATGTGTGGGGAAGTAATATCAACTGGTTGGAAATGTTTGACCTTTCTTCTCAGGCAGAGGCAGGTGGTATAAATGTTCTGGGTGGTGACCGTTCACTTCGAGCTTTCAGAGAGTCTCGGTTTGTTGCCCCGGCCATTGGTTTGATCAATTTGGAAGCAAGACTTAGACTATATGACTTTAATTTATGGAATCAGCACTTCGCCCTTGGTCTATCACCATTTTACGATATGGGTAGAGGCTGGGACGAGATCACCGATGTTGGTTTTAGCGGATGGAGAGGCGCTCCCGGTGTCGGAGGACGTATTGCATGGAATCAGTCTACTATTATTAGGCTAGACTTTGCAAGTGGAGCTGAGGGGTCACAATTTTTCTTTGGATTTGGTCATATATTCTAGGTGTAGATTAGCACTGATAATTAATAGAATAAGTATCTACTTTTTATTACATCTGTTTTTTACCCGGTTGTAATTCTTATTCATTGGTATAGGCCGGGTATCTAAAGAGAGTGATGATTTTTTTTGACTCTTTTTTTAAAAACCTTCTCACAAACGGTGGGAAGGTTTTTTTATGAGAGGGTGGTAGCAAGCTCACTGATTCTTGAGGTCAATCCGGACAATGAGGAGAATTGCTTCTTTCTGAAAGATAAAAAAGCAACACTCCCATTGGAGCATTGCTTTGAATTTACGCATTGTAAATGGTAAAATAAGACGTGCTACATCTTAGTCTTGCATATAAGGTAGGTTAGACTAGATCTAATCCTCATATAAATGTGCTGCACAACAACAATTTTCAGTTTGGTTTTTTGGTTTGGTTTTAGGTTTACAATCTGAGTTATTAAACCCGAATTATGCATTGGAAATTCGTAATGAGGGTTAAAATGGCGAAAAAATAAG
The DNA here is from genome assembly GCA_007125435.1 of Saprospiraceae bacterium. Lineage (GTDB taxonomy): Bacteria > Bacteroidota > Bacteroidia > Chitinophagales > Saprospiraceae > SLDF01. The sequence continues at coordinate 7,620 of SLDF01000334.1, read as the reverse complement.
TGATTTTGTGAATGAGCCATAGTCAACTCTACGGTGATTGAACAAAATCAAGCAAAGCGACTTATTTTGAAGCCATTTGAAGCCGTAATAGATTTTCTAATGCATAATTCGGGTTAAAGGTTTATTTTAAGTCCATCAGCAAATCGAATCCAGCTTTTTATACCATGAATCTGATTTGTTGACTTTTGCATTTTAAGCACAGGGCGGAATTAATGTTACAAATTCACTAACATTGATCTCCTCTTGTCACAATGCAAATATGAGTGATAATCACACATGACAGGGGTCAAAATTTTGCCAAATTAGTTCGATTTCTTGTCTTTATTTTACAAAATATGCAGGAAATAGAATTGTCATTTTGGGTGCATAAGATATCTAATACATTGGTTATCAACGATGATTGAGTTCATTGGATTGTCATGGTATCTTAACCTGTCTATGCTGTAGAACACTGTTTTAAGCAAATCCTTACATTATAATACTGAATAAATGGAGGTAAATGAAAGACACATCCTTACTTTATCCGATTTTTTCTATTTTTACAGAATAACCCTTGACTATGCCCAAAAACAAACACAACATACATGACAAGTTTGTAAGGGAGGCTTTTTCTGATCCCAAAAGAGCGGCTGCTTCCTTTAGAACCATTTTGCCTAAAGTTCTTGTCGATCAACTCCAGCTTGACCAACTTGCTGTCCTTAAAGAGTCTTATATTGATATTGAGCTGAATGAATTCTTTTCTGATCTTGTTTTTGAGGTGCCTATCCTGAAAGATGCAGCAGTAAAAGTCGATGTTGTTTTGCTTTTTGAACATAAAAGTGTGCCTGACAAACATGTCCTCATTCAGGTAGGATATTACATGTTTGCACATTATTTCAAAGCCATCAAAAACAAAGAAAATCTTAAGCCAATCATACCAATTATTTATTACCAAGGCAAACGAAAATGGAATGCTCCCCAACTTTCAAGTTTATTCAAATCATATCATGTAGAGATCAAAACTTATCTTCCGGAAATCAAGCACGTTTTTGTTGCATTGCATAGTCTTTCAGATGAAGTCTTGCTCGCTATGAGAAACGACCTGATGGCTGCTGCTATGGTCACTCAAAAATGGAAAAACAAACCAGATGTATTATTAGAAGAATTCGTGAAAGTGTTTTCTATTTTTGCTGAAGAGATCGACGATAGGAATTTTTTCAACACGATTGTCGTTTACATGTTAAGAACGACTGAGCTAAAGCCGGACTCGGTTGAGAAACTTATTGAATCTATACCACCAAATGTAAAAGAAAACATCATGACCACTTATAACCAAATAATCCAAAAAGGAAAAATCGAAGGTGAGCAACTTGGGATTCAAAAAGGAAAAATCGAAGTAGTATTAAACGCTAACCAGCAAGGTTTACCTCTTGACATGATTGCTAATATCACTGAACTAGATGTCAAAGAAGTTAAGAATATTTTAGAAGAGCATAGAAAATAGTAATATACCTTGGTGGTAGTATTTGGTTTGCCACTAATAAAAAATTTCAACATCTTCTCCGTTTACGCTAAAGACTTATTAGTCAACTACTCAGGTCGCTTACTAAAAGTGGAACTGTGCTCATCAACTTCATTAGCCTCCCAAATCATAAGTTGCTGGAAGTATCTCAAAAAAATCCTATTAAGGTTGTTTTTCAATTACAATATTACTGGAAATAATTGTCCTCAACTGAAATGCACTTCACAATGTCGTTACTCTCTTCCTATGCATCAGCGATGTGAAGTGATCAAGAGCGTATGCGAATGAGTCCGCAGGACCGAGCGAATAGCGAGTCACGGAACGTAGCGACCCGAGGACGACAGGACGAGGGTGATGCCCAAAGTGAAAAAAGAAAAATGAACACCTTTATTCGTTGACATGAAACCTGACGTACCATTTTTACTTTTAAATCATACGCGACCGGGTCTGATATTATAGGCCTGATAAAATAAATTTGAGAAGTATTTTGGATTGTTAAAGCCGCATGCATAAGCTACTTCTGAGACCAACATATTGGGGTGAGATTGTAAGAGCTGCTTGGCGACTTCCAATCTGTAATGGCGAAGAATCTTGGCCGGTGTATCTCCGGTGAGAGCCTTGAGTTTCCTGTATAATTGGCTTTTGCTCATTTTAAGAGCTGCAGCAAAATCATCGGTATTAAATTCTTCGTCTGAATAGTTCTTCTTGAGTACATCTTTTACTTCATCCATGAACATGTCCTCCTGACTAGGCGCGGAGGGTGGCAGGGCAGACAGGGCATCAAAACCTGAGAATCTTGTTTTCAGTGCATCGATAAGTTGGAGCATGTTTTCGATTCTGACCAGAAGCTCTTCTTCTTTGAAGGGTTTGGTAAGGTATGCATCGGCTCCATAGGTCAGCCCTTTCATTCTGGACTCCTCGCCGGTTTTGGCAGTAAGCAAGATAATGGGTATGTGGCTGGTGATGCGGTCAGATTTGAGCTTGGTGCAAAGTGTAAAACCGTCCATGATCGGCATCATGACATCGCTGATGATGATATCGGGAACGTATTGTCTGGCTTTTTCCAGACCTTCCTTGCCGTTAAGAGCTGTGACGGTATTGTACTTGTCTGAGATGCAGGATTCGAGATAGTCAAGGACATCCTGATTGTCCTCAACCAGTAACACAAGCCGCTGTCCTGTGACTTCAGATGACCCATCAGCTATTTGCTCATCTTTTATTATATGAGCTATGTCTTCACCCTGTGGTAACCATTCACTGTCTATCGCTGAATTGGTGTTATCGAAGTCCATTTGATCTGCTGCCAATTCTACAGGCAGTACAATATGGAAAATTGAACCAATATTGACTTTTGACTCTACAGTGATCTTTCCTGACAGTCGCTCAGTCAATTCTTTTGCCAGAGCAAGGCCAACACCCGATCCGGGGTATTGAGCTGAGTGTTTCGATGTCAGACGGTGAAATCGGTCAAATATCTTGGTCAACTCTGACTCTGGTATACCGGGTCCCTGATCTTGAACACTGATTTTCAATATCTTTTTATCCTTCCTTTCTTTTACCTCCAGATTGGCTGTGACATGGACAGTGGAGTTCTTTTTTCCAAACTTGATGGCATTCGATATGAGATTAGAAAGTATCTGCTGGAATTTGTCTGTATCGATTTCATAAGCCTTATTCAGTGTATCATCTCCGGAAAATGCAATTTTTATACCCTTTTTGTCTGCCATAGATTGAAATGCAAAAGCGATTTGCTTGATATAGGGTAGAAGCTGTACAGGCTTAGTTTGCACTTTTATTTCACCGGACTCAAGCCTGGCTAAATCCATCATTTGATTGACCAGATGCAAAAGCTGTTGACCATTGCGCCGGATATTTGACGACATTTTACGAATGTCAGGAGAAGATGATTCGGATAGTTTTTCTACTTTTTCTGCATAGCCAAGTATGAGTGTTAGGGGTGTCCTGAATTCATGGGTAATGTTGGTGTATAGGTTGTTTTTTTGTTGATCTAATACTTCTAACTGTGCCACTCTTTGCTTTTCGACTTTTCGTATAAAAAGTACCCTGATCCCTGCAAATATAATTAACCCTAGCAGCAGAAACCACAGGGCTATGGACCAGCTCCGCAGATACCAGTATTGTTCGACCTCTATAGTCAACGTGAGGCTATTGCCTGAGGTGACACCTCTAAAGTCTTCTGCTCGTATGTGGAGCGTATACATGCCCGGGCTAAGATTTCTGTAAGCTATGAGCGGTTCCTTTGAAGTATTCGACCACTCCGGCTCTATGCCCTCTAGGTACCAGAGAAAGCTAGATGCATTTGACCTTGACAATGCGTGATGCGACACATTGATTTGGAGCGTTTTCTCATTAGGTTTGAGCCGTATAGAAGGCAAGTCTATAAAGTTGTGGACTGGAATCGTTTTACTTAACCGTTCTCCAACATTGAATATATCGATAGAGGTTAGGTATAGTGAAGCTTGATCGAAGTTGAGCCGCTTTATTTTATTGGGATCAAAGACATTGATTCCATTGAGACCGCCCATCCAGATATCGCCATCTTCATCGATCATCTTGGCATAAGTGTTAAATTCATTGTGAGACAAGCCATCCCATTCGAAGAAGGATTTGATTGAGAAGTCTTCAAAGTCCAGGTAGGATAAACCATTGTCTGTACCTAGCCATAAGCCTTTCTCTGTCGGTAAAATACTGTACACCATCTCTCCCGGCAATCCGGACACCCTGTCAAAGTGATACTGCTTCTCACAAGTCTCACTGTCGATGCCATACAAGCCTTCAAATGAAGACAACCAGATGGTACCATCCTTAATGACCAGATCTCTAATATTTCTTCCTTCTACATCAAATGCTGTTTTTACTGAAAAACAGTCTGTACCTGACTTGAGATCTCTATCCATCTTTATCAGAGCGCGATCACTCGTTGCGTATACATGATCTTTGGTAATCTTTAATATATTGGTGATATGTGATGGCAGTCTTCGTACTTCACTTGCAGAAAAATCATCACTGTACAACCAAATATATGACATATCTTCATCGACCAACAAATGGGCCTTTTCGAGCGAATCATACTGTATGACGGTCACATTTTTCAAAAGCGCCGAATTGGGCAACTGCTTGTATCGATCATTCGTGATGTCCCATAAAAACAAGCCGTTTTCAGACCCAAGTATTAGAGCTTCAAAGTCTCCATAGTCGTGATAAACCATGCTAAGCGTATTCAGTCTGGTGATACCGTCCGGTTCTTTGTTGACATAGGGTAATATATCCTCTTTGTCTACCACCTCGTATACAGCACCAAAGTTTTCATAGAATAAATAACGATCGTTTTTGGTCCTGACCATCGTCCGTATGCTTCTGCTGATAGGTGCCGGCTCATTGGTCTGGAAGGGTTTTGAGCCAATATTTCTGAAATATTGCCGAGGGAAGGTGACTCTAGACAGACCATTCTCTATGCCTAGCCAAAGTATGCCCTCATCGTCATATAATGTAAAATTAAACCTGCCGATGTCAAAGGAAAAGGATTGATACAATTCGTTTTTTGGCTGATATAAGAACTGTTTGTATGTCGCTGAGAATACCCAGTATCGCAAATCATCATCGATAAAGAACTGAAATGCCGGCTCTGGTAAATGATCTTGCGTACTAAACGATCTCAATACCAGACTGTCTTTCTGAACATGTGAAGGATACCAGAAATACCCTTTTGGGTCTACAGGCACGGCTTTGTACCAAAAATCTTCAAAGCGTTGCCCATCATTGGTTGTCTCAAATAATTGGACGGTGGACTGTGTGAGATCTATGCGTACAAATCCTCGACCCGGATAAAAATACACATATGAATTATCCTCCATACTGAGCACGGCATCTATTTCCCTGTTAAAATTCACAGGACGATCCCCATATATGGAGTCCAGCAAATTATAAAACCCCCATTTAGGACTGACCTCTATAGTCTTGCCAATCTTATCCAGCAATAGAGCTTTTGCCTTTTTTCCTTGCTCTGACCTTTCAAAGCACAGCCTGCAAAATTTCTTAACCGTCCCATTTTCAGGTAGCGTATACTGTCTGACCACACCTTCCATATCAGGGATACGCCCGTTTTTATCTTCTATCAGTATAGGCCTACGATCCTCGGCATACACTTGCATCGCCCAGATTTGATCTTCTTCATCTACGACCAGACGGGCATTGACGAGAGAATACTCACCCTCATCGTCAGAGACCATTAACTCCCTAAAAACATTGCCATCATAGTAGTTTAAACCACTCTGGGTAGCTACCCAGAGTCTTCCGGATTGTCCCCTCTTCAGATCAATGACATTGCGATGTGTCATGCCATCTAATCTGGAGAAGTGACGAATTTCGTAGTTGTCCGACTGCCATGGCAAGTTAGTCTGTGTCACGGCTACTTCACTTACAGTGAACATGACAACAAGGGCTAATAATATGGTACGAATGGCTATTGACATTGTCTATCTTCCTTCAAAATACTTGAATATTTTTCATACAAACTATTTTTCAAGATCGTTGAATATCGAAAAATTACATTGTTTATCTTGCTGATGGTGGCAAAAGTAGTGATAAATATTTTTTAATACTAAACTAACATCCTACTGTGTGTATAACAAATTGCACTAAGCAGCAGCTTTTACAAAACCTTCAAGGATATGCCAAGCATCGCTTTTGTGTAGACATCTAAGATTTGCTATTGCATTTGCTCCCTTTATACTCCATTTTTGCCCTGATAATTTCATTCGTGTTTGTATAACACTTCTATGAGCGGCTTCTATTGGTCCTGACCCTATCAATAAACCTTTATCTCTATACGTTTTGTACATCATTCTGTCTTCATGTTCCTTATAGTAGCTTAGGGTCTTTTGTTTTATTTCCTTAGCTTCATCATTCATACTTCGGAGTTTTTTGATATTTTTCATCACTTCTTCTATCTGGTCACCCAATAAGTAATCGCACTGTTTTTTTACCCATTTGGAACGATCATTCTCTTTAAAAAACTGCTTTGCTATTAAAACCAATTTTTCCTTTGCATGATAGAAGTCCAGAATCTGTACAGCTCCTGGGTAATTATCCTCAGCCCAATTCCATATCCATTTGGCTCCGTCACCCAAGATGACCTTATTCTTGTATCCATTTAGATGTCTTTCTAATTTTGGGAAAAACTTATCTACTACTCCTAAGTGACTTACATAGACCGAGTTTCGTATTTCGCATCGGGTTGTACTCAGGTTCATAATACTCTCTTGGCTGAATATTCTTGCAAGCTTTATCTCTTTCCATTTCTCTTCTCTTGTAAATACCATTGATCCATCTATCATCACATAAGTCTTACTATCTTTTTTATCGATTTGCTCTTTGGTATCTAACCTTGGTATACATGAGGTTATGTTCCGATCTACAGCTTCATCTAACTGTGAGCCATAATACTCACTTACTCTCTGTACTTGCATAGGATTTGTCTGAAGACCAATTAAATCAAATAACAGCTGACTCGCTTCATCAAAAACCTTGCTTTGACCTAATAAACACAGCAACATTTGTATGTGTCGGGTAATAGCGAACTTCTTTGTACCCCCACATAATACATGGGTCTTTCGAAGTGTAACTTTCCCAAAAAATGTAACTACTTTTTTTTTAAATTTCTGCTCTTTGGCATTTGGCCTTGAGTATTCTCCATGATACTCCTGCCAAAGTTCAGACTCATCTCTATGAGGCGCTTCTCATATTCAATCGGGCATTTGATTTCAGCTTCATCTTCTATAAACTGGCTGACATCGGTTTTTACTTTTCTCAGGATGGACTCTAGAATAGCTTCCTTAGTTTCCATCTTTATTGATTTTGTGTTAATAAAATTTCAGGCATCTCAAATATATAACTTTTTTATCATTTGTGCAATTTGTTATACACACAGTGCGATTAGCTAAACAGATGAGGTTCGTATTATTATTATAACTACTACCTTGCATCAGCGATGTGAAAGGGTGGCGACGCCAGGAGCCAGACTCTGCGCAATGGTAATGAAGCAGAGGCCGACCGTTCAGGGAGCCCTGCAACGTAGCGACCCGCAACGCAGTGGAGGG
>SLDF01000248.1 GCA_007125435.1 Saprospiraceae bacterium | reverse complement strand
GGTTTTTGATAAAGAATTAGTCTAAGAGGCCAAATTAAAGCCGCGACGGGCTCCGTTCGCCGCGCACGGGTTGTGAGGGAAAGAAGATGAGGATAAAGGAAAATCCCTGTTCTAATGACTTAGATGGACTTGTTTTGAAAGCGTTGTACTTGAAGCTACTATTAAAATCATTGGAGTACAAATGAATTCCATATTTAAGTAGCTACCAATTCATCTATTGCATTCACATAAACACTTGGGTAATTGTCTTTATTCTTTCCGCCTTGATTATGAAGCGTGAAGAAACTCAAGACGCGCGAAAGCCAAAAGAGAGGCTAACTGTTTGAGCAGTCACCATGATTAAGCAATCGCCTTAGCAATCCACAATCAGAAATGTAAAATAGATATAAAAAGGACCAAGGCGAGTTTTAGCAGCGAGCGGGGAGCTCTTGAGTTTTAGCTTCAGAATCACAGCGGCGGGGTTTTTTGTTTCTTTTTTGACCTGCAGCAAAAAAGAAAAGGCTAATAGATTGCATAGATTCAAGGGCAGATCAACTATATGTACCCTGCCACAGGTATGTATTTCTCACATGTTCTTATCAAGAAAAAAGGCTATAAACCGATTAGCCTATTATTGATCTTTAGAATTTCCATGTGTTAGTCCCCAGAAAAAAGAAGTGATCCAGAATTCCAGGCCGAAATTATATGCAGCAGTATTCATGCGCTATTGACATAAAAGAATAATCTTTAAATCTAACTTTTAATATATACACTTAACTGCGTGAGGGATAGCAGCGATATGAGTGGCTGGCGAATGGATTGCAGGAACATGGAGATAGGGGCGACCGGAGGAAGCCACTAGATGCATAGTGACAGCCCATGAGACAGTCAGGAATACAAGCGGATAGCCCGACCCCGCACGATAGTAAGGGGGCACGCCCAAAGATGTTATTTAAGTAAAAGAACTTGAAGTCCAACTTATCAATGAATGTATTGTCAACAACAAAAATCTGGACAAAAAACGATATCTTGCCAACTATAAAAGTACAACATTATGAGAGGATTGATTCTATATTTACTTATTGGCGGGTTGCTGCCTAATGCTATTTTTGGACAAATTCAATATATACACTGTGGGTCGCTGGTCGATGTAGAAAATCAAAGGGTGCGTGAGGAGATGACAATTGTGGTCGAGGATAACCTGATCTTGCGAGTGGATGATGGATATTTACAGACTGATAATGAGGATATCAATGTCATAGATTTGCGTCAGATGACTGTCATGCCGGGGTTTATGGATATGCATGTACACATCGAATCAGAGTCCAACCCAAAGAGATACCTCGAAAAGTATACACTTAACGATGCTGATGTGGCATATAAGGCCCATGCATATGCCATGAAAAATCTTCTTGCAGGCTTTACAACAGTAAGGGATCTTGGTGGAAGCGGTATCAATGTCTCCTTGAGAAATGCTATAAATGAGGGATTAGTAGATGGTCCGAGAATATTTACTGCAGAAAAGTCAATAGCTACGACCGGGGGGCACGCTGATCCTTCAAATGGAAATAATAAGTTTTATTCCTATGATCCCGGGCCAGAGTCCGGGGTGATCAATTCGGCAGAAGAGGCTCGGCAGGCTGTAAGGCAGAGATATAAAAATGGTGCCGACTGTATAAAAATTACTGCTACCGGTGGTGTACTCAGTGTAGCGGCAAGTGGACTTAACCCACAATTCATGGAAGATGAACTGAGAGCTGTCATAGAGACTGCTAACGACTATGGATTTCACACTGCGGCACACGCTCATGGTACAGAAGGTATGATGAGAGCTGTGCAAGCAGGTATCACATCAATTGAACATGGCACGTATATGACAGAGGAAGTAGCAAACGAAATGATAAAAATGGGGACATTTTATGTACCAACTATTTCGGCAGGTAAATTTGTAGCAAATAAAGCCAGGATTGCAGGATTTTATCCCAGAGTAGTCGCCCAAAAGGCCTCGGAGATTGGCCCACAAATACAAAACACCTTTGCTATGGCTTATAAAAAGGGGGTAAAGGTTGCTTTCGGAACAGATACCGGAGTAAGCTACCACGGGGATAATGCAGATGAATTCATTTACATGGTCGAAGCCGGTATGCCGCCGATGGAAGCGATAGTAACAGCCACTTTAAACTGTGCTGAATTGCTAAAGCAAGATCAATTAGGTATCATTAAAAGTGGATATTATGCTGATATCGTTGCCGTAAAAGGCAATCCATTAGAAGATATTTCGGTACTCAAATCAATGGATTTTGTCATGAAAGACGGTAAGGTATACAAGTCAAATGAATAGGCTGTCATCTATGCATTTATCTAATCAAAGCTACTTCTTGATGTAAAAATTGAATCGTGCCATTGGGTAGCTTTAATTGTACTTTGCAGATGTAGATACCCGGGTTTAATAGACTACCTCTGTAGGTACCGTCCCAGGGTCTGCGTTCCTGTGCGGGAAAGTAGTTACTTTGTTCAAACACTACCCCACCCCAACGATCAAAAACCTCTAGCTGTATGACCTCGATTCTTTCATCGTTGGTCATAAGACTGAACACATCATTCACGCCATCATCGTTTGGTGTAAATGCATTTGGTATGTAGACCAGGTCTCTCAAATCAACAAAAATATTCATTCTATCTGTATAAGTACAGCCCTCTATGGTGCGCAACTCTAAATTAATGCCCAAGCGCTCTAAAGGCTGAAGCGATAATGTGGGACATGAAGGACAAATAGACTCTCCGTTAACAAGCCACTGCCAGAAACTGACATCACTCGGTTCAATATTCGACATATAATCAATCTCCACCTGTTGTCCGGCTTTAACATTAAGGTCGGGTCCAATATCTACAAAAAAGGTATCAGATTCCTGAATCTCCACTTCGCTTTCCCAGGTACAACCACTGGAATCAGTAATCTCAATTGCATATGTCCCCTGTCTCAAATTTGAAATGAGACTGGGATCTTGGGGTATTTTACCGTTGAATAAAATCGAGAATGGAGGTGTTCCTCCAAAAATATCCAAAATTTCAACACTGCCAGTGCTACCTAGGTCAGGGCAAGGTATTGGGGTGATCAATAAGTCGACATCATTTATATTTTCGCTTATATCCTCGATATGCACTGTGTCTAAAATAATGCAGGTTCCATCAGCATTTACAATTTCAAGGAATAGCGTTTCTTGTCTTCGAAAACTTAGCGAAGCATTACTTTCGTCATACATCTCACGTCCTCGTCTTGAAGACCACGAAATCAAGCTTATATCGGGGGTGATAAGACTTAAGTCCAAAGTAACTAGTCGATCCAGGCAGGTAAGGAACAATGAATCAGGTGGAGGATGATAATCGAATGCACTAACCATAATAGCGAGAATGGGTGCTTGACTACTGCATTCATCTGACCCTATCAGTGAATAAGACAAAGTCAGGTCTTCTGATGTTGGTAAAATATTGATGAGTCTACCAGTCTCAGAATTAAGCACAAAAGCAGATGAATCGCCAGATATTATTTGCCATGAACCTCCAGGGTCAAAATCTGCTATATGATCGAACAGCATGATCTCATCAGAGCCAAATGGGCATAGATATAATGTATCTAGTAAAGCCTGTCCAGCATTGAACACATCGATCAAGGACAGGTCCAATACAACACTATCAGCCGGACAATCGTCATCCGGCTGTATAGGCAAGAATTGAAACCTATACAAGCCTACAGTACCATCAGAAGATAAAAACTTTCCATTCTCCAGACTAATGACCGAACCTGCAGGTTCTTCTAATAAACTCCAATCACCCGGCACAGGATTTGATAAGTAATCAAACAAATCAACCGTATCAGATATACAATAAGAGACTGAAGATTGAAATATTTCAGCAGTAATACAACTGCAGTCATTTACATTAACCATTAAAGAGGCAACTAATGGCGGGCAAGATCTATGATAGACGACTTCGATTTGAAAAGAAATCGGACCCTCTTCAATATTAATAAAGTCTATCAAAGGGAGATTGTCAAAAGTAATAGATGGTGGTCCCGATACTGTAAACTCCAAATATTCACCCTCTATCAATTGATCAATATCAATGACTGTAGGTTGTCCGGTATCTGTATTGTTACAGACCTCAACAATTGTCTGTACCTCTATGTCTATTGACGAAAAATAAAATTCTTCCTCAATGGTATAAACGCAGTCTTCTGACCCTAATATGGTAACCTCTTCAAGAATCAACACATTATCAACAATGGGCACAAAGGGTAATTGATAAGTAGAAGAACCAGGCTCAACAACGAGCAAGGTGTCCATACCATTGACCAGAATTGAAAAAGCAAGTGTATCTAAAGATAAGTTGTCAATAAAGATAGATAAATCGGAATCGAGACATAACGTATCATCAAGCAGTTCAAACTCAAAATCAGGTGGTAAAGATATATTTACGGTTACTGTTTCCAGAAAAGCACACACACCGTCAGGCGTATTGAAGCCAAATTCGTATTGCCCTGATTGTGAAACTTCTACAACAAACTGTCCATTTTCAAATGGTGATATGGAGGTAGGCTGTTGAGGTCCATCAATGAACTGTAGATCAATATCCGATATTCCCGATACTTCAATAACAATGTTATCGTCACATATTAAAGGATCTATATTGGTTGAAATAATTGGTGCACCGGCTATATGAATTATCTCGCACAAGACAGTATCAATAAAACATGCGTTTGAAAGTTGCAAGCAAATTTCAGTATCGCCTTCTTGAATCAGATTTAAAACCAGAGAAGAGCTGTCAGGATCAGATAAAAACTGTTGCAATTCACCGGAAATAGTCCAATCATATTGTGTATTATTTATCGGATTGATGAGGTCTATGTTTAATACTTGAGATATGCAAATCGTGTCAGGCAATTCTATTAATGGCTGGTAATCTTCTGTCAATTGTATGACGTTATATTCAAAACTAAAAGAGCAGCTTATATCACCAGCTATGCCTAAAATTTCTAGAAGATAAATACCGGCAGAATCGACAAATTCAGGTAAGATATTGCCAATCACTTGACCGCTCGGATCAGAAAAATGAAAAGATAATGTATCAAAGTCGGATTGGAATATATTAGCATCTAAAGCAACTTCAGTCGAAGAGCAGTCTAACTCAAGTTCGCTATCAAAGTTTGCATTAAGATTTAGAAAATTGGCAGTAACAACTACAACTGAGTCGCAGCCATTTGACCCTTGCGAAGTATTGGTGTAGGTTCCGGAAGTAGTAATGAACTCATCATCAAATAATATAGAATCGCCAAAACATAATATAGTATCAATAAAGGTAGTATCAATGCTACCCAAAATTTCAATGTTTAGACATGAGTCTGAAAGAGCCGCACATATGTCCTCAGAAGGATCTTGTATAGTCTCTTGTAAAACATATAAATCAAGAGCGCTTCCCGGTTCTGGAATAATATCCTGGTTATCAATTAAAAAAGAAAGTCCACAAACATCATAGCTGCCCGGAGGGAACTGTCGCAAATCTGGTTGTCTTGTAGTATCAAGTAACTGCTGACCGGAAAGTATCAAATACAAATATTCATAGGATTCTGGATCAGGGAGACCAGATGTGAATGACCTATTGATATCTAATAGTAAACCCTCCTCATTCTCACAAAAGGTATTATTGGAAACGCCTATCTGCCCGCCATCAGCTGAACAGAAGAAACAATCAAGACCGGAATCATCACAAAAAATAATACTAAAGTTCAAAATCAAACCTTCATCAAACGGAGATGTGTTATCTATGAACAATTCCCAAATGCCATTGATACTGCCTGTATTAAAATCTTCGAGGCAACCAGAGTTAGGGTAATATGAGCCATTGAAGTTGCCAAAAATACCCCAATCTGATTGACTATTAAACACGCTATTAAACGTCGGATCAGGTGCTGGAGGAATAGCACATGGTAAAAATGTCAAATTCCAGGTTGTACTATTTGTTGGATTACCTGTTCCAATAGGTCCAACCAAAATAATCTCATCTCCACTTGGAGACCTCAAGCCGATAGACATTTGACTGATTCTAGGGTGTCGAAATTCAATAAGAACTGCACAAACACCCTGAGTCGGAGATGATAGATCATCATTGTTTGAGCCAGAAATCTCTAGTGAAATAGATAGGTCGGTAGAAACAGGTATTGAGACACTGCCAGGCAAAGAACACTGACTGTGAAGCGTTTTACTACTAAGCCATAGTAAGCAAGTAAAAAAGAGTATTCTTGAAGTCAGGCTTCGTTTCATGAGTTAGAGGTATTCAACTTCAAATGCAATGCAATGTAATGATAACGCTTGTTAATGAAATAAATTTCTAAGTATAAAGATCAATCATATGACAATAATGTCTATTCTGTAATAGCCATAGAGAAGTTTTGTTAAGCGAGATGAAGCTCAAAAGGATAATACGGTTTAACCCAACTTGTATCTATTTTGTGATTATATAAAAAGGTCTCAACATGCAAATACACGTTGAGACCTCTAATTCATATATTCAATGTAATACTACCTACCCTCTGTGCTCAGGAGTGTTATGTCACCGTATATATCCTCCGTAACACCATCCCTATATTCTATGACTGCATGGTAAACAAATACACCAGGTCTAAGCATACTGCCCTTAAAAGTCCCATCCCAGCCTTCACTTTCTACATTAGGTGGAAAGTCTGAATTTTCAAATACCATGCTACCCCATCTGTCAAATATCTTTAAGGACTTAACGGACTCTACTTCTTCGGCAGCAAAGATTGTAAACCTGTCATTCACACCATCATCATCAGGTGTAAAACCGGAAGGAATAAACACTCTTCTCTTCTCTTTTACAAAAATTGTAGCTCTATCAGTAGCAACGCAACCATTGATATCAGTTACAACCAAAGTAACCATAGACTGCTGATCCGGCACGACCTCTAAAATTTCACATGTAGGACAGGTAATAAACTCACTTCCTGTCCAATTGTATTCTACTATTGAGTCGACTGAAATATTAAATTCGGGCACAATAGACAATGAATCACCACCATCTATAATGTAAGAACCTCCAATATCTACAGTCAATTCCTCAGGCTGGTCAAGTACAAATGAGTAAATATTACTACATCCATTAACATCTGTTACAAGGATTGTATGCTCGCCAGGTCTTAACCCGCCTATTTCCATACTTGTAGTCGGCGGACCTCCATCTATAGAAAATGTATATGGCGCATCTCCACCAGTAACTTCGTTAATGGTTACAGATCCATCATTGATTCCAAAACAAGCTGGTGAAGCAAAGTCAAAGTCTATTTCAGGTGAAGATATAACTGTTATCACAGTACTTGCTTGATAAGGACATACGGTCACTCTATAAGTTAAGAAAATCTCATGTTCTCCAGGACCAGCTTCTACTGGATCAAATATTCCTCCATCTCTATCTATGATGCCCGTTCCTGTCCAATTAAAAGTTTCCTCTCCTTCTATATTGCCAATAATTTCAGCATTCAAAGTAATAGGCTGCAGATCATTCTCCAGGCAAATATCAGGTAGTCTGGTAATGCTCAAATCAACTTCAGGACAATTCACAGCAAAGCATTTCAAACTATCTTCTTCACTATTGCCACATGGACCATTGTCAATAGCAATTATAGTGAATTCGATGGAATCACCTGTATTCATATCTGAAAAGTCAAATGAATTGGCATTAACTTCTTCATAATCTCCGCCGTTTATGCTTACTAAATATCCATCATTACCAGCCACATCGTTCCAGTTGAAAGTGATCGATGTCAAAGTCGAGTTACAGGATAATGCCGGTGCATTAATCCTTCTTTCTACTGAAACAACTTCACTACTAACCTCACTTCTACATCCATTTTCTTCTACAGCTAGAGTTACTGTTTTGTCACCCATAGTTGACCAGGATCCCTCTACCATTCGCGTGCCCTCTCCAGATACAAAATTTCCATTTTGACCTAGATTCCATTCAAAAGTAGCGGATGGACCAGCTATACCTTCAAACATAATATCACTAATCTGATCTATACAAACTGGAGTTGTTACTGAGAACTCAGATGTTGGAACTGGTCTTACATCTACCTCAGAGCTGACTTCATACAAACAGAACCTTTCTCTATAAGTATAGGTTACGGTATGAGTGCCAATGCCAGATACAGTAGGGTCAAAAACTCCATTATCCTCATCAGTAATTCCAGCACCAGACCATGACCCATCGCCATCTCCAACTTCACCTGTTAAAATCACTTCCATATTAAAAGTTCCGGTAGTCTCATCAAGGCATATAAAGTCAAGAGGTGTAATTGACAAATCTATTTCTGGACATCTTTCAGTTTCACAGGTTTGCTCCGCCGGTTCACTATCGCCACACGGACCATCGCCAATTGCTACTACAATTATAGTACGCTCATCACCTTCATCTAGACCCTCTATCGTAAAGTTTAAGTCCGTTGTTTCAAATGTATTTCCATTGACTGTCACCCTGTATCCAGAAGCTCCAGGTACAGGAGTCCAAGTGAAATTTATCGCCTCATTAGAAACCTCACAGCTTATGATAGGTGCAGGAAGTGGATCTTCAACCTCAATTTCACGTTCTCCAAGATCAGAAGTACATCCATTTTCTGTCACGGTTAAAGTAATTCTCTTTGTTCCTGACGTTGCCCATCTTACTTGAATCAGCGGTGTGCCTTGGCCCACAACAATCTCTCCGCCGTCAACAGTCCAGGTAAAATCAGCATCGTTTGTTGCATTACCTGCGTAAGTAGCTGTTGTAGTTTCGTTGATACAAATCGGACCTTCAATGTTAAATTCGGGATTAGGAACTTCTAAGACGACTATATCTATCTCATTTGTGTATGGACAAAAGTCTTCTATTAATCGAATAGATATAGTATGAGTCCCTATTCCCGCAACTGCAGGGTCAAAAATCCCCTGTTCTATATCGACAATACCAGGACCTTGAAATCTGATTTCATTCTCCATCGTACTGCCTACAATATCAAATTCTAACTGAACCTGATCAACGTCAGAATATAAACAAATAGGATCTACAGGTCGCAAAGTAACATCAATAGGCGGACACTCTCTCGTCGTACATTCTGAAACAACGACATTACTGTTGCCACATACTCCTGAACCGATAGCCTGAACTGTAATCACAACAGTTTGCTCCTGATCAAGGTCATCAATCGTAATTTCCAGGTCATCGTTTGCATCAAAAGTCATCTCTGGACCACCATCTATAGTGACGATATACTCTATAGCACCTGGAACTGGGTCCCAGAAGAAAGTTACTGACACTGTTGATGCTCCGCAATTAATGACAGGATCAGTGAGTGGTTCTTCCACTAAGACAAAGTCACTATAAGTTGCTTCGCAATAATCATCTGTTATTGTGATTACAATTTCTTTATCACCTCCGGAAGACCAATCAACAGAGATAGGACCTTCACCATTACCTACTGAAGGACTTCCATCTGCAAATGTCCAATTTATAGAGGTACCAGCATTAGGTTGATCACCAGTATAATTAAATACAATTGGCTCATTAATACACACGTGATCAAGATCAGATACCCATGATGGCACAGGCGGTGCAAACATATTGACAGTAACTGAAGTGGAATAAGTACATTCTTGCTCTATAAAAGTGTAAGTCAATTCATAAGAACCGGGACCAGCGGATTGAACATCAAAAATACCATCTGCTGTTAAATTGGGATGTCCACTCCATTCACCATTTCCACTGCCATCTGAACCGTTAATATTAATCTCTAGTTCTAACTGCGGTACATCATCATATAGACAAAATGAAAATGCAGGTACATCAGGAGTCAATACGATATCTGGACATGGCTCAGATTGACATCCTATAGTAGTCGGATCACTATCACCGCAAACACCATCACCCAGAGCTATTACTGTAATTGTAATATTCTCCATGGCACCCGGATCAATTCCTCCAACG
>SLDF01000110.1 GCA_007125435.1 Saprospiraceae bacterium | reverse complement strand
ACTAACAGAACATCAGAAAGCTAACAGTAAAATTAATAACTCAGGGCGTCTAACAGTCCTTTATACTGTTCGTAATAAAAACCTCAAAATCACACCTCAAAACTCCTCCGGCAACTCATAAGCCACTATCTGGCTCTCTTCAGGCACATACAGCTTCCGATTAGCCTCATCCAGTGCCATGCGACCTCGAAATCTACGCACGGTATTTCTGACCATGTAGACATATTTGCCATCTCTGACATCAAAAACATCAAGTTTGTCAAAATTGGCTATTATGATGTAATTTTTATAGTGAACAATATCACTTTTACAAGTGGCAAAACCAAAGTCTTTTTCATGACGCCAAATGACATTGCCGGTCATAGGATCAAGTGCATATACAACAGAACCAGATATTTCTCCCAAAACTAATTTGTCATCAATTACTTGAAGACGTCCGCCCCCATAATTGGCCCATTGGTTTGTCTCCGTATGTTTCCAAACAAGACTTCCATTCATGAGGTTAAAGGCAAATATTTCTCTGGTATTTTTAACAAAAACATGACCATTATGAATTATCGGCTGGTCCACACTTACGATAGGAGTAAAGTCTTCCACTTGCCACATAATCTCTCTGGTATTTAAATTAAAAGCAATTAGATCAGACCGTCTTAGGTTTCTATCGAATTCTACCATTCGGACAGGTATGATCAAGATGCTGTCGTTGGTGTTGGGGTGCATCCAGAGATTAGGGGACTCGAAAACTGTAGAAAAATTATCAAAGTCAACTTTATCAAAAGTCAATAAAGTCTCCCATGCTTGACCTTCAATCTTATTGACTCTTCTAAAATTAGCAATTGATAAACTGACGGGTGTATTGACCCATGAACATAAATAAAAATAGTCTCCTAAAAGAGCTCCTCTAGGATTTAGCACTACAGTATCAACTAAACTCCAATTAGTAATTCCTGATTCAATATCGATGGAATACAATCCCCTTTGCTCTTTAATAAATATATCATTGTTATCGAAAGTGAACGTTTGGTAATACTCTGAGTCTACTTCATTCCACTCCCATTTAACCTCCTTACTTGTAGTATCAAAATATAGGATATTTGCTACAGGTGTGTTAAAGTTGTTATTTATAATCAGGTTTTCATTCTTTAAATATAGGTCTGCAAATGTCCTGTTTCCATTTGGATTGATTTCTGATACCCACAATAATTTTATAGAACCCTTATCAAGGATTGTATCTGAATTACACTCTGGAACGTCGCAGGGTATGGGCTCTTTGTGGCAAGAGAGCATGAAAAGAAGACCAAATAGAAATATTAATGACCGCATAGTTTGATGAACAGAATATGATTAAGCGAATACAATGTATAAAATAAAGCATGTAAACTCTATATTTCTGGAAAAAATTATACTAATAAAGAGGTATTGTTGTATCTTGGATAATCATTTTTCCCACCTTTACCAAGAGAGTTATCAACTTCACTTTGAAATAAAACTCTTACAACTTATCTTCGATAAAATGGATCAATTCTTTTATGGGGTTCAACCAACCTGGAGTTTCTCTTCCTTTTCAGCAATCACTAAAAACGGCTTAAAACAGTTGGAAAGGATTAGGACATAACTTGCTTGTTCATCCCTCAGAAATCACTGTCTATGTCTATTCTTCTCGAGCTACTCAGAACGAAACTATCAATAAACCAGCTCATTTCACGACTTATGAGAGGCAGCTATCAGAATAATAACAAATCAAACACATGGATTTGTGGGTAAATCAAATTATATTAGTGCAAGGTATTTGTAAGTAAATTTGATATTATATACAAACCGGAAATAGTCAGGTCTTAATGACCTATTGACATCTAAAAGAAGTCCAATTAATGAATAAGCGATTGTCAAGTGATAAAGTACCACCGGGACCACTGGAAAAAAAATGGGCATACTACAAAGCGAATTGTAAACTTGTCAGTCCCGGCAATAGAAAGAAGTACCACATCATAGTGGTGGGCACCGGTCTTGCGGGTGCATCTGCTGCTGCCTCACTTGGAGAAATGGGATTTAAGGTCAGTTGTTTTACCTTCCATGATTCGGCGAGGCGGGCCCATTCTGTGGCGGCTCAGGGCGGCGTCAATGCTGCTAAGAATTATAAAAATGATGGTGACAGTGTGTATCGGATGTTTTTTGACACCATCAAAGGTGGAGACTTCAGAGCTAGAGAAGCAAATGTCTATCGTCTGGCAGAGTGTTCGATGTCATTAATAGACCAGGCCGTAGCACAGGGTGTACCTTTTGCCAGAGATTACGGTGGATACCTTGACAATAGGTCATTTGGAGGCGTACAGGTAAGCCGGACCTTCTATGCAAGGGGTCAGACGGGGCAGCAGCTGCTGCTAGGCTCCTACCAGGCATTGATGAGGCAGGTGTCTAAAGGCAGCACTACAGTATATACCCGACATGAGATGCTAGATATCATCACCATAGATGATGAGGCTCATGGCATCATAGCCCGCCATTTGGATACCGGTGAGCTAGAAACACACTATGCCGATGCTGTCATCATAGCAAGTGGTGGCTACGGGAAAATATATTATCTATCCACTCTGGCCATGGCATGCAATGCCTCAGCAGTATGGCGCGCCTACAAGAAAGGTGCGATGATGGGTGCGCCATCATGGATACAGTTTCACCCGACTTCACTACCTCAGACAGGTACACATCAATCAAAACTGACATTGATGTCAGAGTCTCTTAGAAACGATGGTCGGATCTGGGTACCTTCACAAAAAAACGATGAGCGCCAGCCTCAGGACATACCTGAGTCTGATCGCAACTACTATCTGGAAAGGCGCTATCCATCTTACGGCAATCTGGCACCGAGAGATATATCCTCCCGTGCAGCACGACATGAAATCGAAGGTGGCTATGGTGTCGGGCCTATGAAGAATGCCGTCTATCTGGACTTTAAAGATGCCATACAAAATAAAGGCATGGCCTACATAAAGGACCGCTATGGCAACTTGTTTGATATGTACAATAAGATTACCGGCAGAAACCCGTACAAAGAACCTATGATGATCTCTCCATCTGCCCACTTCACCATGGGTGGTTTATGGGTAGATTATGAACTGATGACCAATGTCAGAGGTCTCTTTGCTATAGGTGAAGCCAACTTCAGTGACCATGGGGCGAATAGACTTGGTGCCAATTCTCTACTACAGGCTTGTGTGGATGGTTATTTTATCATTCCCTACACCTTACCTAATTATCTGGCAGGTAAATCCAATACACACAGAAAGCAAGAGATAGAAAAGGCCGGTGAAGCTTGTAAACAAGCAATACAGGATGAGATCAGGCGACTCACCCAAATCGAAGGCAGTAAAACTGCAGACCAGTTTCATAGAGAACTGGGGCAGATCCTTTATAAATATTGCGGACTGAGCCGGACAGCAGAGGGGCTAAAAGAAGGCATCCTGGCCATCAAAGCATTGAGAGCTGAATTTGACCAATCACTGATCATACCAAAGAATATCCATAGCATCAATACAGAACTGGAAAAAGCCATGCGCGTCAAGGATTATCTGGAGTTGGCAGAGTTGATGTGCCTCGATGCCATGAATAGGCATGAATCATGTGGTGCCCATTTTCGGGAAGAATATCAGACCGAAGAGGGAGAGGCACTGAGGCAAGATGAAGCATTCAGCTATGTTCCCGTCTGGTGCATGGACGATAGCGGCGATCACCACCTACTAAAAGAAACCCTGAATTATGAATTTGTCAGTATGACAGAAAGATCCTACAAATAGAAAGAAGGCCATGAAAGTAACATTGAAAATATGGAGACAATCCGATAAAAACAGCAAAGGACAATTTGTAGAATATCCCATGGAGGATGTGGACAAAGACATGAGTCTTTTCGAACTATTGGACACGCTGAATGAGCGACTGGTATTAAAAGGTGAGAGGCCAATAGTCTATGACAGTGATTGTAGAGAAGGCATATGTGGACAATGCGGTATCATGATCAATGGCGAGGCACATGGCCCACTGATGAATACCAGTGCCTGCCACCTGCATATGCGATCATTTAACGATGGCGAACGACTGACTATAGAACCCTTTCGCTCAGCAGCCTTTCCGGTGAGGCAAGACCTGAGTATAGACCGATCGGCCATGGATCGCATCATACAGGCGGGCGGATATGTATCTGTAGATACCGGACAAGCCTCAGATGCCAACCAAGAGCGAATCTCTCATCACGCCTATGATGAGGCAATGAATGCTGCGGCATGTATCGGCTGTGGTGCTTGTATAGCTGCGTGCCCCAATGCCAGTGCTGCCCTGTTTACAGGTGCTAAAATCAGTCATCTACACAGGCTCCCACAGGGGCAAATCGAGTCAGATGATCGCGTCATCAACATGGTCACCACAATGGATGATGAGGGCTTTGGCAACTGCTCTAATCACGCCACTTGCGAAGCTGTATGCCCGGCCGGCATATCTATAAAAGTGATTGCGGACATGAATAAACTATATCTTAAACAAATAGGAAAAGGCTGAGCCTGAATAATAAACATGAATCATAGTCTTTTTCATTATACTGGATAGGGCATCACCCTGCTCCACCATCCGACTCAGTGCGACAAGTCTCCTCACCAACAACACTTCGAAACATACTATATTTACCTGCACTTCCATAATAATCTTAACTCAGGCAGGGATAGAAACGGATATATCGAGTGAATGATGACAGAGAGACTCGACGACAGAAAGCGACCGGAGGAAGCTGGCTGTCGTCTTAGTCGATCGTCATCATGAGGGAAGATATATGAGTGGATAGCCCGGTCATACTCGTCCATTCATGGCGAGTATGAGCCTGCACAAAAAGCAATCTAAAAATCATCTCAATGGAATTACGCCCGCTGTATGCATTAGCGATTGCGTAGTGAGGGTGAAAAGTAGACAATACTGATTGGCAGACTTTAAAAACTTTGGTTATTTGTATATATTGCGATCCAAATTAATGGATCAATCTGCTGATGAAACAAGATAAGGGTATAGACTGGGGGCAAGTATTTTCATGGCATTCTATTCTATTCAGTGTGGCAGGTGTCATCTGCGCCGTGATAGCGCTGAAGGGCTTCATGATACCAAATCATTTTATAGATGGAGGTGTGACCGGTGTGTCTATACTCATCAGTGAAGTGTACGGGGTGGATATCTCGCTCTTGATACTGGTGCTTAATATCCCTTTTCTGATCATTGGCTACAATAAAATAGGGAAGACATTCGCTGTGCAGGCTAGTTTTGCAGTGATCTTGCTGGCTGTGATGATCTACTTCATCGATATCCCTGTGATAACGTCAGAGAAAATATTGATCTCTGTCTTTGCAGGTTTTTTGATAGGCTTAGGCGTAGGGCTGGTGATAAGGGGTGGTGCAGTCATAGATGGGCTGGAAGTGATAGCAGATTATACGCAAAAGATGTCCGGTATCACAACGAGTGAAATCATCCTATTGGCCAATTCTGTATTGATGTTTAGCGCGGGGTATTTCTTTGGCATTGAGACCGCTATGTATTCCATATTGACATATTTTACAGCTGTGAAGACTTCGGATTATGTAGTCGACGGGATAGAGCAATATACGGCACTGACCATCATATCCAAACGAGACGAAGCCATCAAAGCCATGATTGTCAATGACATGGACAAGGCCATCTCAGTCTATAAAGGCGAGCGTGGCTACCTGCCCGGAGCGATAGAACAAAAATCAGACTGTGATATCATAACGACTGTAGCAACGAGGCTAGAAATCAATAGCATCAAACGAGCAGTATTTGATATCGATCCACAGGCTTTTGTCTACACGCAAGCTATAAAAGAAGTCGGCGGGGGAATTATAAAAAAAGTGAGGAAAGATCACTAAAATCGTATTAATGCAAGAATTTGAAGATATCTATAATGAGGTCGTAGGCATACTGAGAGACAAGCTACCCACTCATCTTACCTATCACGATATTGATCACACCATACACGTATTGGAAAAAGCCGAAATGATCGGCACCCATGAAGGTGTTGGTGAACGCCATTTATATTTGATCAGGATAGCTGCGCTTTTTCACGATATAGGATTTATAAGAAGTCGAGAACAGCACGAAGCATTCGGATGTCAAATTGCAAAAAGAATGCTGAAAAAGAGACACCTACTGGCTAGTGAAATCAGACAAATCCAGGGCATGATCATGGCCACCAAACTGCCGCAAAGGCCAATGACACCATATGAAGCCATATTGGCGGATGCCGATCTGGAGTACATCGGCACAGATGACTATGCTAAGGTCAGCAGTAAGCTCTATGAGGAGCTAAAACACTATAATCCACAAATGACAGAAGATGAGTGGATCAATATCCAAATTCGATTTTTGGAGGAGCACCGGTTTCATACACCATGGTGTATCCAAAATAGATCTGCTAAAAAAATGGAACACCTCGACAATTTAAAATCAAAACTGAAATAGAGGGGCTTGGGCTTGTTATACAGATGGAGCATCACACCATCATCCAGATTCAACAAAGAAAATCATATATAAAATAAAAAAATGCTTTGTATTTTCAATAAGTAATGCCTATTTTAACCGCTTCAAAGACAGATAGTTCTGTTTAAACTACCCTTCCTCAAGTACAGTCTCAAATAAAAGCTACTACAATAATTAAAAATATCTTTTGAACTTTGTAGGCTGCATGGCTCAAATGCAGATCATGTTTTCGCAAGAAGTGCAGTGACAAAGAGATCGAAGTCAGCGAATACATACCGTCAAAAGATTAGTTAAACTGAAGAGAAATGCGTTAAATAATGGGCGTGATAAAGCATGTCGATAAGAATATGGAGCAAACACACGACATAGTATGGAATGATTGTTTGAATCAAATAAAGAAGGAAGTCAAGCCTCAAAGCTACAAGACGTGGTTTGACCCTATAAAGCCTATCAAATACGACCAAGATATATTGACTATACAGGTACCCAATAAGTTTTTTTATGAATGGTTGGAACAGCATTATCTAGAATTGCTCAAGCGCGTCATAAAAAATGAGATAGGCCCCAAGGTAAAACTAGAATACCAAATACTGATAGGCAAAAATGACGAATCGGGACTTAAGTCCAATGCCAGGGTATCAACTTCTCAGCAACCGAAAGCCGATCAACTGCACAGTCAGGATATCAAAAACCCCTTTGTCATACCGGGCATAAAGAAACTGAATATAGACCCTCAGCTTATTGAGAATTATACATTTGATGCATTCGTAGAAGGTGATTGTAATAGGCTGGCGAGATCTGCCGGCCTGGCTATCGTGGACAAACCCGGCAAAACCTCATTTAACCCTTTGGTCATTTATGGTAATGTAGGTCTTGGCAAGACGCATCTGGCTCATGCCATCGGTAACGCCATCCTGGAGAGAGATCCAAAGAAAAATGTGCAGTATGTATCGATGGAGAAATTCTCCAATCAGATGATCCATGCCATTCAAACCAATACGGTCAATGACTTTTTGAATTTCTATCAATTGCTGGATGTACTGATTGTTGATGACATACACTTCCTGGCTAATAAAGTCAAGACTCAAGAGATATTCTTCCACATCTTCAATCAGCTGCATCAGAGTCATAAACAGATCATCCTAACTTCAGATAGAGCGCCTAAAGATCTAGATGGCATGGAGAATAGATTGATATCCAGGTTTAAATGGGGATTGACGGCAGATTTACAGGCTCCTGATCTTGAGACCAGGATGGCCATACTTCAGGCAAAAATGGCAAGAGAGGGCTACCATATCCCTACCAAGATCATCGAATACATCAGCTATCACATCAAAAACAATATCCGGGAACTCGAAGGTGTATTGATCTCTCTCATCGCCCAATCCTCTCTCAATAAGAAGGAGATAGACGTAACGCTTGCACAAGAGGTGATCCAGCAATTTGTCAATAAGGTCAACAAAGAAGTTACTATAGAAGGTATCCAAGAGTTGGTATCTGAGAACTTTGATACTTCAGTAGAGCAGCTCAATGGTAAATCCAGGAAAAGAAATGTCGTCATAGCCAGACAGCTCAGCATGTATCTGTCGAAAAAGTATACTAAAAACAGTCTAAAAACCATAGGTGAATACTTTGGTGGAAAAGACCACAGCACAGTCATATATTCTTGCAATGCCATAAAGGACCTATTAGAGACAGATGCGAAATTCAGAATGAAAGTGCATGAAGTGGAGCGTCAGGTGAGGGTTTCTCTCAACTCTAGTGTGGAGGAGTAATGCAAGACAGCTTCTATCTGGCATATATGTCCATAAAGGATAGCTGACCTTATCACAGAAAGCAATAAAGACATGTCATACATAACCATATCACCCAAGCCATCAGGTATAAAAAACTAGCAATAAACACATTGAGAAATAGCACTGGCTAGCAGTCAAAAAAAATCAAGAAAAAAGTTAGCACTTCATTTGAATAATAAGGTAGTCTATCTATATTTGCATCCGCTTAGCACGATAAGCACAAAAATTGAATGTTGGTGAGATGGGTGAGTGGCTTAAACCATCAGTTTGCTAAACTGACGTACGGGTAACCGTACCGCGGGTTCGAATCCCGCTCTCACCGCACCATTTTGCCCAAGATATAGACCGGAAAGAAGTCAAAAAAAGACTTTAATCATATACGGGGTGTAGCGCAGTCCGGTTAGCGCACCTGCTTTGGGAGCAGGGGGTCGCAGGTTCGAATCCTGCCACCCCGACAATGAGCCTCATCGCTTTCAGCGGTGGGGCTTTTTTTATTGCAATTCATTTAATGGTGATTTTGTGATCAATCAATACGTCAAAACACACCTTTTCACTTCTTAGCCTATTCGGGTAACATCAAAATATGGTCACTATATTCTAAACCTCCCCCATCCTCAGTCTCCACAAGCATCTTACATACAATCTGTATATCTCACCCCCATGTAAGGAACAAGTTTTACAAAATAGTCGTTTATAAAGTTAAATAACCGACTAAATACAATATATGAACAAAGTCTACATCCTCTTAATTTCCATGTTACCGTTTTGCCAATTGTTTGCTCAGCCTATCATAGAGCTTGTTCAGTTCACTGATGAAAGTGCAGGTCAGGTCGTGTCTATTGCCCATGCCGGTGATGAGCGTTTATTTCTTGTCGATCAAAATGGCATCATATCAATAGCCAGAGAAGATGGCCGATTGATTAATGATCCTTTTCTAGATATCAGAGATAGAGTACAGACCGGAGGAGAAAGAGGGCTCCTTGGCCTTGCATTCCATCCCAACTATCAGGAAAATGGAACATTCTTTACCAATTATACCGGACAGGGAGGTGCCACTATTATATCCAAGTGGCAAGTCTCTGATGACGACCCAGATGTAGCCGATAGCGAGTCTGAAAAAATCATTCTTATCATCAATCAGCCTTTTTTCAATCACAACGGCGGTGACCTTAAGTTTGGACCGGATGGTTATCTATACATAGCTATGGGCGACGGTGGCTCAGGAGGTGACCCACAAAACTTCAGTCAAAACCCCGGCTCTCTTCTCGGTAAAATGTTGCGTATAGATATCGAGGATACTACAGGATATAAGATCCCCCTCGACAATCCATTTGTAAACAACAATGAAGTAATGGACGAAATCTGGGCATTAGGACTGCGCAATCCCTGGCGATTTAGCTTCGATGCAGAGACAGGAGACATGTGGATAGCCGATGTAGGTCAAAATGCTATAGAAGAAATCAACAAAGCACCGGCCAGCAGTACAGGCGGAGAAAACTATGGCTGGAGATGCTACGAAGGTACTCAACCATTCAATACAGATGGCTGCGAAGATCAAAGCTTCTATACATTCCCCATTTTCGAATACACACACGAGCAGGGGGATCGGTCCATCACAGGCGGCTATGTTTACAGGGGATTTGATTATCCATTCATGTATGGCAGTTATTTTTATGCTGACTTTGTTTCTTCTCGTTTT
>SLDF01000318.1 GCA_007125435.1 Saprospiraceae bacterium | reverse complement strand
TCAATTGAAGACACTGAACTGGTCAATCAAGATGGTCACCCTGTAAAGATATTAGATGTAGAGTTCTCTTGTATTTTAGCAAATAATGATGGCCACAAGATACTACTTGATAATGCATCAGCCAGGATGGCATTTAGAATTAACTAGTCTGTGAACCAACATAATAACTAACTGGGTATTTTATATTCCTCAATTGTCATCAGATAGTTAACAAATAAGGCTTAAAGCCTTTCAGATTATTCTTCCTTCCAATCCATTAAAACATTCTGCTTTATTTTTCTATTTTTGTTTTCAAATGTAGATCATATGAACGACAAAAATAGAGGCTATGTAGTGACTCATCAACATGGTAAGGTTGCCAATATTGAGTTTTATCATCCTGCCAGTAACAGTTTACCATCAGATTTATTAGATGCACTAAAAATACAAATACTTGAGGCAGGTCGTCTCAGTAGTATAAACTGTATAGTGCTGCGAAGTGCCGGTGATAGAGCTTTTTGTGCTGGAGCAAGTTTCGATGAATTACTAGCAGTGCATGACTTTCAAAGTGGTAAAGCGTTCTTTTCAGGTTTTGCCGGAGTGATTAATGCTATGCGTACATGTGGTAAAATTGTAATTGCAAGAATACAAGGTAAAGCCGTGGGTGGTGGTGTAGGTATAGCCTCAGCAGCTGATATGACATTTGCCACTAAGTATGCGTCAGTTCGACTAAGTGAGCTGGCTATCGGTATTGGTCCATTCGTCATAGGTCCAGCTGTTGAAAGAAAAGTTGGTCAAAGTGCATTTAGTTATATGAGCTTAACGCCTGATGAATGGCGAACTGCTGATTATGCTTACCAAAAAGGTTTGTATAATGAAGTTTTCGAGGATGCAGCACTTATGGATAAACATATAGACGATTTGACGATGAAGCTCAGTGCTTACAATCCGGAAGCTTTAGCCAGACTCAAGTCCGTATTTTGGCAAGATACAGCACATTGGTCAAGACTTTTAGAAGAGCGTGCAGAAATAAGTGGAAAACTCGTACTTTCCGAATTTACAAGAAACGCTATAGATGCTTTTAGACAAAAATAGTAGTCAATCCAATGTTAGGTTAAACTTTTAAAAATCGTTATCAAAGGCGGTTTTGTAAACTTTACCAACATTAATAGTGTATGATAACTACTTTCAATATACTACCACCATGGAATTAAATACAATAGCAATAGAAAAAGAGATATTATTAAAGGGCTATGAGATTATGCTCACAGCCAAGACTATGTCAGAGGTGTATGAGCAAAACATGAAACTTGTATCCAAGTATGTCCATGCCACCTCAAGAGGTCATGAGGCTATTCAAATAGCAGCCGGGATGCAACTAAAGCCTCAGGATTACCTGTCTGCATATTATAGAGATGATGCTTTGTTATTGTCCATAGGCATGACACCTTATGATCTAATGCTACAGTTGATGGCAAAAAAAGATGATCCTTTTTCTGGTGGTAGGACATATTATTCTCATCCAAGTCTAAGAGACGATGATAAACCCAAAATACCGCATCAGTCGTCGGCCACCGGCATGCAAGCCATTCCTACGACAGGTATTGCAATGGGCATTCAATATAAAGAAAACAGAGGACTTATTGATAGTGATAAAGATGGTGACTTACCGGTAGTTTTATGCTCCCTGGGAGATGCCTCCATGACAGAGGGAGAGGTAGCGGAAGCACTTCATATGGCTGTTTTAAAGCGTCTGCCCATCATATATCTTGTTCAAGATAACGAATGGGATATATCAGCCAATGCCAGCGAAATTAGAACAGGAGATGCAGCTGATTTTGCTAAAGGCTTTCCCGGATTAGAAACAAGATCTATTAATGGATCTGACTTTGTGACTTGCTATTCTACCATGGAAGAGGTTATCCAGAAGGTTAGAATTGAAAGAAGGCCTTTTCTCGTACATGCAAAAGTGCCTCTTTTGAATCATCACACTTCCGGTGTGAGAAAGGAATGGTATAGAGACGACCTGGAGGAGCATGCAGAACGCGATCCGGAGCCTATTCTTAAATCATTTCTTTTAGAATCAGGTACAAGTCACGGTGACCTCATGGCAATGACTGACAAAGTTTTGGACAATGTAATGAAAGACTTTGAGCTTGCTAAGAATGCAGATGACCCCGTGCCTGACGATTTGTACACCCATGATTTTGCGGAGGGCGGCGTAGAGGAAGAAGTGGGTATTAGATCTCCTGAAGGTGGATCAGAAAAAGTAATGGTTGATAGCGCACTATTTGCTATCCAAGAAATCATGGAGCAAGACGAGAAATGTGTATTTTATGGTCAGGATGTTGGAGGTAGGTTAGGGGGTGTTTTTAGAGAAGCAGCAACTTTAGCCCAAAAGTTTGGCAATGACCGCGTTTTTAACACCCCCATACAGGAAGCATTCATTGTGGGTAGTACTGTTGGCATGTCTGCTGTAGGCTTAAAGCCCATAGTTGAAGTTCAATTTGCAGATTACATATGGCCGGGCCTGAATCAGTTGTTCACAGAGGTAAGTCGCTCTTGCTATTTATCCAATGGCAAATGGCCGGTTTCAATGATATTGAGAGTGCCTATAGGTGCTTATGGAAGTGGGGGACCATATCACTCTTCAAGCGTAGAGTCAGTAGTGACCAATATTCGTGGTCTTAAGATAGCATACCCCAGCAATGGTGCAGATTTAAAAGGCTTGTTTAAATCTGCATATCTCGACCCAAATCCAGTAGTCATTTTCGAGCACAAAGGCTTGTATTGGTCTAAAGTAAAAGGAACAGAGGCTGCCAGATCAATAGAACCTGATAAAGATTACGCCATTCCTTTTGGAAAAGCGCGAATAGTTGTCGAGTCTGATCAGTCACAGATTGCTGAAAATAATACTTTGACTGTCGTATCCTATGGCATGGGTGTTCATTGGGCACTTAATGCAGCAGCTTCTTTTAAGGGAAGGATCGAGATCGTTGATCTGAGGACTTTACACCCGGTGGATATGGATACAATTTATGAGTCCGTAAAGAAAAACTCCAGATGCCTGGTTATCACAGAAGAGCCGGTTAACAACAGTTTTGCTCAAAGTATTGCAGCACGAGTTCAAGAGTATTGTTTTGAATATCTGGATGCACCGGTTCGTACAGTTGGGTCAGAAAATATGCCCGCTATACCATTAAATGAAGTACTAGAGAAAACCATGATCCCTTCTATAGAGAAGGTCGAAAAAGCTATTGAAGATATATTAGCATATTGAAGCTGAAGCTTTAATCGCCAAAATTAATTTTACTTTAGGTTCAAAAATTCTTTTCAGTATCTTTTATATGCGCAATATGATTTAATAAAACCTACATTCAGATATGAAACCTTTCTTTACCGGTTCTATGCTTTTGCTATTAATCGTGTTCGTGCCTATTCATGGTTTTACCCAGAATGGAATGAATAAACAAAGAACAGTAGCAAGTGTGCATTTAATGGCTTACAACCTTAGAATGTCTGATCAAGACATGTTGACTAATAACCACAAATTCGAGCCAAACAGCTCGACAAGAAGAGTTGGGATTGAATTAGGCCAATCCTTTAGGATTAAAGACCAAACTTTTTTTAATGCGCATTTGGTATACAATACCATGGACTTTTTCCAGAGGTTAGAATTTGATAGTGCAGTCGATACATGGACTCGTGGCTTTAAGGATATTAAACCTTTTGAGAGAACAACGGTGCATAACCTTACCGTGAAACTTGGAGTAGAACACTATATAGACTTAGCTGAGGACTGGCGAGTCTTCGGTGATTTTCATGCGGGCGTTCTGCTGTCAAATAGAGTAGAAGTCAACGATATAGAACCCTTGAGCCCTCCTACAGATATAGGTCTTGACCCAGTGCCAGTGAATGTAGAATACGAATACAATATAAGTAATACTGGTAATACGCTTATGCCATTAGTAAGCTTAGGTTTGGGTTTTGAAAAAGACATTGAAGATGATTTTTATTTTCGGTTTGGAGCAAGATACAATTTAATAATTGGAGAGGCCTTTCGGTTGAGAGATGGTGAGCTAAGAATTAATGACCAACTTTCAAATCGGTTTAACTATGCACTGTCTTACAGGTTGTTTCAATTTTATCTCGGAACTGTATATGAATGGTGATTAAATTTCAGTGATAATAGTTAAGTGGATAACCAAAGCACCTCAATGATGATTATTTGGGCATCACCTTCCTCCTTGCGTCGTCAGGTCGTTACGTTACGCCACTCGCTGCTCGCTCGGTCCCTCCGCTGAGCTACGGGACTGACGCCCCCTGAAGGGGATCGTCATAGCTTCACATCACTGATGCAAACGTGTATGATTTGAGATACAGCGAAATAAATTCTATCACTTTTATCATCTGACATACTTATAGCTTTTTTTGAAAAATTATAACTAACACAATCATATTCACAATGTAAAATTCTGACATATCAATTGATTAGATCCTCAATTTCAGCAATGATATTATTGATCTTTTTTATGGTATATAATGTTAAACAGTTAGAGCTTTATTAAATGTTGATCCAGTTTACTTAATAAAGATTTAAACATTACGTCTAAAGTTGATTTAGTCAATAAAATATATTATATTACAAATACTTGTTAACATATTAAAACGCAATAGCATGAATTTAAAAAATAAAATTTCTTTTTTAGTATTGAGCTTAGTTTCACTACTACTATTGTCAAATTGTAGAATCATCCGTCAAGGTGAAGTTGGTGTAAAACGAACCTTAGGTAAGATTAAGCCAGTACCACTAGAGGCCGGGCCTAAACTTTACAACCCTTTCACTACCGTGATTCTTAAAGTACCTACCCGTACAGTTAACTTAGAGGTTGATTTAAGCTTACCATCCAAAGAAGGTGTCAATGTTGCTGCTGGTATTTCTATACTTTACAGTGTTGAGGGAAGAAAAGCCACTAAAATCATTGAAGATATTGGTCCTGGATATGAAAGAGCTATTATTCTTCCGGTTTTCAGAGCGAGTGCTGCTGACATTACTGCAAAGTTTATGGCTAAAGATATGCATACGGGTAAAAGATTGGAGATAGAAGAGCGTATAAGACAACAAATGGCAAAGATCCTAGAACCAAGAGGCTTCAATATTGAAGCTGTTTTATTAAAAAGTATTGTTTTACCCAGAGGTCTTGCCAGAGCTATAGAAGAAAAAATGGAAGCTGAGCAAGAAGCTGAAAGAATGCAATTTGTCTTACAAAGAGAGTCCCAGGAAGCACAAAGACGAAAAATCGAAGCAGAAGGTATTAGAGATGCGAATACTATCATTTCTGAAGGCTTGACGCCACAGGTTATTCAGTATAAAAGTATTGAAGCATTCCGCGAATTATCTAGATCAAATAATGCTAAGGTCATTATGACTGATGGCAAAACGCCATTGTTAATCAACCAAGATTAATTTTAATGCAACAGCGTTGCATTTGTTGAAAATTATCGTTATCTTTGTTTAAAATATTATAATATGAAACTTAAATTTTTATTTATTCTATTGATAGCAGGGATAGCGATAACTTCTTGTAGCAAAGATGACGATGATCATGGCCATAATGAGATTACCATTACTTTTTTATCTCCTGCTAATGGGGAAGAAATTGAAGCTGGTATTAAAACCATTGAAGTAGAATTTAGTGCAACAGCGTCTCTACATGATATTGAAATCGTACTTATGCTCAAAGAGACTGAAAGTGTAGTTCTAGATTTAGGGGCGCACTTACATTCCCAAAATCATATTTTATCTGAAACGTTAGACTTCTCATCATTTGATTCAGGAACAACTTTCATTTTAAAAGCAGAGGCACAAATTGAACATGATGGAGATGATGTAGTATCTGACCAGATAGAATTCAGCATTCAGTAGCAGAGAGGGTATTAATGGAAAATGAGGTTAAGTTTATTGGCTCTTAGCTATTTACGTGCGAAGAGCATCCAATAACATTTTAGAAGTTATTGGCTTCTGCAATAATCTCTGGACGTATTCATAATTCTTTGCCTTATCGATATCTCTGGGATCAATAGTAGATGATACCAGTATGACGTTTGTTTGGGTTAAATCTACCTTTTGCTCTACTAGCTTATCCAACAAATCATATCCACTAAACTCTGGCATCATGATGTCTATAAATAGATAATCTTCACGACTAAGCTTTAAGGACTGAATATCATTTAAAGCCACTATAGGTGTAGAGAAGCTAATTATATCTTCAGTGATTTTATTTATTTTAAGCAATTTCTCCAAAATAAGAATATCATATTTATTATCATCTACAATTACAGCTTTATTCATCTTTTTTGTCGTTTAGAGGTAATGTTATGGTAAAGGTCGTACCTTTATTTTCTTGTGATTTGTATTCGATTTGTCCATTGAGTTTATTGACGCATTCATTGACAATGTGCAGCCCTAGTCCTATGCCACTTTTCACATTATTAGCTCGTTGAAAAATCTTAAAGATTTCATCACCCTCATTACTGTCTATTCCCATACCATTATCGCTCACCTGAATTGTTAAAGCTCCATTAGGTATGTCCTGATAGATGGCAATTGAAACTTCTTTTTGAGGATTTTCACACCTTTGATACTTAATCGCGTTATGTATAAGGTTCCTTAGTATAAGATAAATCTTTATAGAATCACTGTATATCTTTTTCTCTATTTCAAAATGCTTATTGACTTTTATATCTTTAAACTCCGGCATGTACTGGAATTCATCGAGCAATTCTTCAACTAAAGTACTGATATCTACTTCTTCAATTTCTTTATCAAATCTAGAACCTCTATAATAGTGAATGATATTGATGACATACTTGTCCATCTTATTCACTATTTCATTGATCATTCCAATATACTCTGTAGTATTTTGCGGTTCTATATCGATTAACTGTAACACGCCTTTAAGGCTAGCTATTGGTGCTCTTAAATCGTGTGAAGCACTGTATACAAACTCATCAAGTTCATTATAAGCCTTTTCAAGAGCTGCATTTTTATTCTTCAACTCCTTCCTTGTCCTGTAGACATCAGCAGCATTTTTGATAGTGACCACCACTTCTTCATCATTCCAGGGTTTGGTTAAGAATCTATAGACCTCACCTTTATTAATAGCTGCTATTACAGCCTTAATATCAACATAACCTGTCAGCAAAATTCTTATGGGTTCAGGATGAGATTTGATAATCTCATTGAAAAAGTCAGTTCCGGTTTGATCAGGCATTCTCTGATCAGAAATGATGACTTCGATGGGTTTCTCATTTAGAATGCTTTTAGCTTCATGCGTATTTTGAGCAAGATATATGTCAAAGTACTTTCTGAATGCCGCTCTAAACGACTGAAGATTAAAAAACTCATCGTCAACAAATAGTACTTTTATTTTATGAGGTGAATCATTTATCAATTTTGTATCATTTTAGGTAATGTAATGGTAAACTCAGTCCAATCGCCTTCTTGGCTGTTAACTGCAATTTGGCCATTGTGGTTTTCTATGATTTTATATACAATAGACAAGCCAAGTCCCGTACCTTCGCCAACAGGCTTCGAGGTAAAAAATGGTTCGAACACTTTTTGTAGAGTTTCTTTTGACATGCCTATTCCATTATCCTTAATTTTTATAGTGACAAAGTCTTCTGACTGTGATGTTGATAGACTAAGTTCACCTCCCTGATTGCTACCATATTTCTTTTGAATAGCATAAACAGCGTTGCTCATAATATTCATAAATACTTGATTGAGCTTACCGGGATAACAGTCTATTTCCGGTATATGGTCATAGTTTTTATTGACATGAATGACACCGGCCATAGAGCTATTGAGCAAAACTAGAGTAGAGTCAAGACCATCTCTTACATCAGCTTTCTTTAAATCGTGTTCATCCAGACGAGAAAAATTTCTCAAACTTTGGACAATTTCGACAGTTCTATTGGCGCCTTCCTGGATGCCCTTGAGCAGCATGATAATCTCATCTTTCAGATAATCATAGTCGACATCCTGCTTTAGCTTGTTTATTTCGATTTTTATATTCTCCTCAGACAACTCGTCATATCTATTTATGATACTAATGATGTCCTCAATATCTCTCTCAAGGGGTTTAATATTCGAGCTTACAAAATTGATAGGATTATTGATTTCATGTGCTACACCAGCAGTGAGCTGTCCGAGAGAGGCCATTTTTTCTGACTCTACGAGTTGAGTTTGAGCTTCTTTCAAGTCATTCAATGTTGCTTCCAGATCTTGATTAGACTTTGTAAGCTCCAGGGTTCTTTCTTCAACCTTTTCTTCAAGAATTATATTTTGCTCTTTGATTATCCTCTCGTTTTCTTTAGCGGTTTGTAAGGCAAGGGCTTGGGAAGTTTCCTTTTCTTTCTTCAAGATATTGATGCGATCCGCCAAAGCAATAGAAAGTAATATCGCTTCAATTGCAGATCCTATTTGCACACTATTCTCTGTCAAGAAATTAAAACCAATAAAGCCGAGGTTCCTTAATACAAAAATGATGATACCACTAAGAAAAAATAACCATGCTGTCAAATAAAACTTTGCGGTTCTAAGGCCTTTAATTGA
Organism: Saprospiraceae bacterium; assembly: GCA_007125435.1. Taxonomy (GTDB): domain Bacteria; phylum Bacteroidota; class Bacteroidia; order Chitinophagales; family Saprospiraceae; genus SLDF01. Next base: position 19,860 of record SLDF01000318.1, on the reverse strand, counting down.
GAGATGAATTGCAAAGAAAATAGCATATGCAGCCACAAATAAACCAGAGAAGTTTAGCAAACTATAACTTATAACTTTAAAGCCAATGATATACGAAATGAATGTAAGGGCATATGCATAATAAAAAATATTAAGTCCCTTATTTATAATAGGTGCATTCTTTTTTAGCTCTAAAAATCGCTGGGCAAAAGCTATTGCACCAAAACCGGCTAAACAAGAAAAGAAGACTATTGCAAATTGGTGAAAAAACGGCATGGTTGGCCAAATGAGCACTTTTGTATACCCAGCAATTGACGCCTGCGTGATGCCTATTGAGAATATGTAAATTATATAATACAAGTAGCTTCTGTCTTTCACAATCAAAAACAAGATGAGGTTGTAAAAGAACATGACTAGCATGATACCGGCATATAAACCAAAAAAGAGATTATTTATAAAGTCCTTTTCAACTTGAGTCGTTATATCACTAATTCTCAGCGGTAGAGATATTTGCTCTTCTGAAGCCATATTTATATATAAAACAAGCTTCTCCTGATATTTGATAGGAATCTGATACCTTATTTGTACTTTAGAGACTGTAGGATTTTTTAAATGTATTTTATCACCTTGAAGACCAAGTGATAATAGGTTATTGTCGACACGTTTGTACAAATGAAAAGAGTCAATCTGAGGGTTTTTTACACTTAAAGAAATGTTATCCAATGGTGTATCATTATAAATAACTAACCTTAACCATATGTTTTCTGAGCTGAAACCAAATGTAGGGATACTTTCTATATCGATTATTTGACCTTGACCAAAAATAACAGAATCTAGATTTGTACCCGTGTATTCGATAAGTTCAAAATAGTGAGCCGGTAATACTCTATCAAGTTGCTTTGATAAAATGATTTCGCTATTACTGAAAGCTTTATTAAAGAGCAGGGAAAGGAAAAAAACAATAAGTTTAATCCTATAAAATTTTGAACTCATTTTTATTAGCGTTTGGTAGATGAAGTTTATGAGCTAATTCAACATGTACATTTTTTTTAGTGACAAACTCATTTATGACATGATCGTTATTTTTTCTCAAATTAAACATGATGTCACGATCATCGGGGTTCGCCAACTGTAAAGTTTCAATATCAGGAAGTAGTACAACTGTTGCTAATAAATCCATTTTAGGATAATAAAAAGTGCCTTCATTACCTACATCTTTGTAGATTAGACAGCCTACTTTTTTGGCAAATTTAACGGTATATGGTGCACACAAGGCGAATAATGTACTAAGTCCTAACTGATCGCACATTGATACACCGGCTCTAGTAGCAATAAAAGCTCCAACACCCAAACCTGAAACCTCTACCGAGTTCCATAATCCACACAATTCGCCTGTACCATCTTTTGAAAGCTCTTTAACGACTTTATAAATTTTAGGGTCCATGTAACCGGCTGCCTCTTCTATGGGCAGCGGTGTTTTACCATCAGCACAATGAATTCTAGCGCCCCCGAAAACTTTTTCGCCGTCTAACGATTCCACTACTATAGGGAAAGCGGCCGGATTGTACATCCAGTCATTGTTAGCGGAGGTAACCTTTTTGACACCGACACTTTCTAAAACTGCTTTGTGTCCTTCGATAAACTTTTCGCATGTCTCAGGATCATCTGTAGCTCTAAATGCTCTAACCCTAACTGATATCGTGTTCTGATCACTCATAATGTGAATTACGGTACTAATTTATCAATTTCAACATAAAATCTACCTGATTCCTTACTTTCATTTAGCAAAATTCTACGGCAAACATCTGCTGTAACAGCTCCTCCCAATAGAACAGAAGAGGCTAACTGTGGCCATGTTTTAAGTGTTTTACCAATCTCATTAAATGATTGTATAGCTCGTGTGGAAGCTGAAGTAAAATCAATTATACTTTGCATGACTCTAAGTTTTGTGCGCGGGTCATTAAAATCCATAGACTCTAATTCACTTTCATCAATCTGACCGTGAAATATAGGAGCTTGCCTATTCAGGTCAAATCTTTCTATGTCGACTTGACCTCTATCACTTGTGTCCATTATCGTCGGGATGCCCAATGTACGAGCTAAAAGTCTCATATTAATTTTCATCTCCATACTATCGCATTCATCTATAAGAATATCAACTTGTTGATCGTCTCCTAAAATTTTAGGTAGATTGTCTTTTGTCGCACCTTCGGGATATACTGTCACTTTAAAGTAAGGATCAATTTCTTTGATTTCTCTAGCTACGACAGTAGTTTTCGGCACACCTATATTATATATGCCTGTTCGAATTCTATTTAGATTGCTCAGGTCTATGTGATCAAAATCTGCGATCACAAGCTCTCCACATATTCTCTCCATAGTCAATGCTAAAGATACACTTTGTCCAACTGAAAGTCCTATTACAGCTATTTTCTTGCTGGATAAAGTGTGCTGTTCTTCTTCTGTAATTTTGTTGCGATTACGATTTGTTCTTAATTCTATAAACTCAGACTCAGGAAGAGTATGCACTAAGTGCCCATTCCATGGATAGTATATCCAATTGCCATATTTGCTTAAAGAACAGTCACCAATATGGATACTGATTGCATTTTCTAGTTCTTCTTTAGACATTGACTTAGAGGGGAGCCTGGTTTTAATCAAATCAGATAATTGATCAAATATGTTATCATTGATATGAATAGCCTTTGACTTTAAATCAACTATAAGGCTTTCTTGATCAGGATCAGATGCTGAAACTATTATTGGCTCGAAGGTCAGATTGTTTTTCTGAAAATTCATCACATTTTAATTGGTGCTAAACTATCATCTAGAGATCATAAACTTTATAAATAGGATGACCGTAGTTCAACATATTATAACCGATAATGATTGTGCGCGCAAAATAGAATTAATTATGCTTATATCAAAATTAATTGATTAAATATTAGAAATATTGATAAAGTGTATGGTGTTAAAAATCATATTAGTGCACCCGTGTAATCAATTAAGTATCAACAAACTAGCATTTATTCCTAATTGTTATCTTACCTCAGAGTTTGCTATCACTGTATTGTGACATAAAATTCTTATTGCATCAGTGATGCGTAGCCGTGACGATCCCCGGTAGGGGTCGTCAGTCCCGCAGGGACCGAGCGAACAGCGAGTGGCGTAGCGTAACGACCCGACGACGTCAGGAGGAGGGTGATGCCCAAATTAAATAAAAACAAGCTAAAACAACTCGTGAATTATTTATTTTTAGTACTTATTTGCAGAGTGTTAATTTTTATCTTACTTTTGATTTAACATTAAGCCAAAAGGTAATCCCTGAATAACACATCACATGGAAAACTCAAAAGATATAAAAATCCTGTATGTCGATGATGAACGCAATAATCTAGTGTCATTAAAGGCTACATTTAGGCATGAGTTTACAGTTTTCACTGCTATATCTGCTAAGGATGGATTAGAATTACTTAAGACTGAGAATATTCATATCTTAATAACTGATCAGCGAATGCCTGAGATGACGGGTGTTGAATTTCTTGAGGAAGTTGTAAAGCTATATCCTGATCCGATGCGTGTTCTTTTGACAGGGTATACTGACTTACAGGCTGTGATAGATGCAGTTAACAAAGGTCAGATTTATTATTATCTCAACAAACCGTGGGATCCTCAACAACTACGTACCACTATCTTTAATGCATATGAGATTTACAGATTGAGAGAAGAAAATGCTAACCTGCTCAAAGAGTTAGCAAGGGTAAATGACCAACTTGAGTTTTTACTTAGACAGCAAATGCTCTCTTAGAAAAAGGATAACGTTAAATGATCAAAAGTGTAAGGTCTTACATCATTTTCCTACTTCTGTTATTTGCAATATTTTTATTTTTCCAGTTATCAAATGCGCCCTCTGACTTTCCTGATGAAGGTTGGAAGGTATTAGGGTTGGCCGTTGTCATGGTCTTGTTGTGGGTAAGTGAAACTGTTCCATTTGCCATTACGGCTCTTTTACCTTTGATTTTCTTATCTGCTATGGGTGTAGGTGAGATAGGAGATTTGGCACGATATTATGCTCACCCGGTTATATTTCTGTTCTTGGGGGGATTCCTCATCGCATTATCACTTGAGAAAACCGAGCTTCATAAGAGGATAGCACTTTATATCATTAAATACTTTGGAAAGTCTATTTTGGGCGTTCTATTTGGATTCATGGCAGCTACAGCTCTATTGAGTATGTGGATCAGCAATACAGCCACTACAGTCATGATGGTAGCAATAGCCATCCCGGTAGTTCGTATCATCTTGCCTGAGGATACAGATGATTTTATCCGAAAGAGGGTAGGAACTTACTTGCTATTAGGTATTGCGTTTTCAGCAAATATTGGTGGTATATCAACGATCATTGGTACACCACCCAATGCCGTGTTATTTGCTCTAGCTGATGCACAGCACGGCATAACTATCGGCTTTATGGAATGGCTTCTATATGCCTTTCCAATTGCGCTATTTATGATGTCTGCACTTTTTATTTATTTCTATGTAAGTTTAAAAAGTATAAGGAAAGCATTTCAGTTGCATAACTTTTCGGACTCTGTAGACCATTTGATCGCACAGTTAAAGCCATTAAATCGCGATCAGTACATAGTTTTGTTTGCTTTTGGGTCAAGCGTGTTTTTGTGGATGTTTAGAGAGCCAATCAACGCTTTGCTTGGTTTTAAACTTCTGAATGATACCATGATTGCTTTGGTGGGCGGGACCTTACCTTTCTTTTTGCCGAGTAGTATCAAGACGTTGAAGTTTGCTGTAGGGTGGCAACATACGAGAGATTTACCATGGAATATACTATTGCTTTTTGGAGGTGGGCTGAGCTTAGCATATGCTCTTGAAGTGACAGGCATTATTCACTGGTCTGCTGATATGATTGTAGGGATAGCCGGCCAACGGTCTTTATTGCTTTTATTGCTGTTGCCGATGTTAATGTTATTTTTGACAGAATTCATGGGAAATATTGCGGTAATTACTGTCTTTTTACCTTTGACTTTTCAAGTTGGTGAGATGTTAGATTTATCGCCCACATTTTTTGCATATCCTGTAACCATAGCTTCTAGCTTCGCATTCATGCTTCCTATTGCCACGCCTCCTAATGCGATAATTTACAGTCAGGGGTTTCTTACGATAAAAGATATGATAAGGTGTGGTGTCTGGATGAACTTTATCGGCGTGGTGATTATTTTTATTTTCAATTACTTGTATTTTATCTTCTAAAGAGATTTGTACATTTTACTTTGTGCTGACATGGCTTATATCAATCAGCATCAATCTTTAATAGACTTTATATAAAATGTTTTTGTAATATTATTAGATTTGTGCTTGAGGTTAAATATCAACTACATTATTCCTCACTATGCATTGAAAATTCATAATGGGGGACAAAAATGGTGAAACAATATTGATTTTGTGAATGATCTATAGTCAGCTCTGCTATGATTAAGCAAAATCAAGTGAAACGCATTTTTTTGAAGACAGATGAAGTTGTAATACCTACCTGCGTTCATCTAGAGTTGGTGGTAAGGGATTTACTCATGTATAATAGGGCATTTATTGCACGTACTTAGTTTATTTTTTGATATATGAAATATACATCTAAGCATATAGAAGATGCTGTAGAAGCGTTTTCGATGTTACCTTCAATTGGGAAGAAATCAGCATTAAGGCTAGTGCTTTATCTACTCCAGCAAGAACCGGAAAAGTCTGACAAGCTATCTGCTTCCATAAAACAATTGCACACGATGGTGAAGAGCTGTAAGGTATGCAATGCATACTCTGATCACGATATATGCATGATTTGTGCGGACCAAAGCAGAAACAGGAGACAAGTATGCGTTGTAGAGTCGATCAGAGATATGATGGCAATTGAGGATACACAGCAATATAATGGTACATACCACGTACTCGGCGGTTTGATTTCGCCATTAGATGGCATAGGGCCTGATGATATCCATATCGACCAGTTACTTGAAAGGGTAAAAGAAGATAGTGTAGAAGAGATAATCATGGCTATTCCTCCATCAATAGAGGGCGAGACCACTATATTTTATATCAATAAACAACTTAAAGGGCAAAGTGTACAAATTTCTGTGATAGCTCGAGGTGTTTCATTTTCAGGTGATCTTGAATACACAGATGAAATTACATTGGGTCGGTCCCTCGTCTCCAGAATGCCTTATAAAGGACAGACTATGAATGGCGAATAGATGTTTTGACCTCAGATATCTCATTTATTGTATATCATTTTCCATGAATTAATAGTAGGAAGGGTGGCTGTTGTGCATTAAGACCCATAGACCTCAATTTTGGGATTTATGTTGAATAATTCGGCTTTAATGTTCAAATATTTGTAAACGTATGTATTTATCTATATATCTTCGCCATTAGGAGTTTAGATTCACTTTATGAAGATATCTGTCATTATTGTCAGTTACAATGTAAAATACTTTTTAGAGCAAGCGATTATTTCTGTTCGCAATGCTATTACTCCCGATATACCTACCGAAATCATTGTAGTTGATAATAATTCTTCTGATGGTTCTGTGAAAATGCTTAAGGATCGTTTTCCCTGGATAAAGCTTATTAGCAATAAGCACAATCCCGGATTTAGTATAGCAAATAATCAAGGTTTAAAAATTGCTAAAGGTGAATACATACTTTTTCTTAATCCTGACACTATCATTAGTGAAGACACTTTAAAGGTCTGCGTAAATCGCATGAGAAATGATCAGGAGATTGGGGCAATAGGTGTGAGAATGGTAGACGGTTCGGGGCAGTTTTTACCAGAGTCTAAACGCGGTCTGCCCACACCTAGAGTTGCGCTTTTTAAAATGCTTGGGCTACACAAGTTATTTCCCCGGTCGTCTTTTTTTAATGCTTACTATGCTGGACATGTAGATGAATACCAGAGTGCAGAAGTGGACGTACTTTGCGGTGCATTTATGTTTGTCAGGCATTCAATACTCAAAGACATTGGAGGCTTTGACGAAGCCTTCTTCATGTATGGTGAAGATATTGACTTGTCATATCGAATTCAGAATGCAGGGTTTAAGATTATTTATGAGCCTTCTACAAACATCATTCATTACAAGGGTGAAAGCACTAAAAAAAACTCCATTAACTATGTGAAGCATTTCTATCAGGCCATGTTGATTTTTGCCAACAAACACTTTAAAAAAAGACATTCATTTCTTATCAGTATCATCTTATCTCTGGGTGTATACCTTGGCGGCTCTTTATCTATAATTAAAAATATGTTTAGGAGCTTAGCTTGGCCCATTCTGGATATATCCGTTATGATTTTCAGTATTTTATCCTTTAAGTATCTCTGGGCGATATTGTACTACAAAGACCCTGAATATTACAGCAGCACCTACTTTTATGAGTTAAACCTACCTGTATATATTTTAATATGGTTGATTACACTTTTCATGGCAGGTGCATATGACCATCCATTCAAGCTTAGCGTTTTGGTAAAGGGTATGGTATGGGGGTTGTTGCTGAATGGTCTAATATATGGCTTATTGGTAGATCCATTCAGGCCATCGAGAGCTATTATGTTGGCTTCTTTCTTTATAAGCACAGCTCTGATATATTTATTCAGAGGGCTGTACTTCTTAAAAAAGTATAGTAAATGGCCTCTGAATTATGAAAGACTTAAAAGAATAGCTTTAGTAGGATCAAAGCCCATGTATGAGTGGCTAAGTAATAATATGGCGCAGCTGGGATCCGATGTGCAAATAGTCGGTTTTATAGGCACTATCAATGATGATGATCAAGCTTATCTAGGTCAAATTGAAGACATTGAATCCATATGCCAGGCCAGACTCATTGATGAAATTATATTTACTATGGAGACTGTATCCCCCTCAAGGATGATGTACCTCATGAGCAAACTAGGGTCAAATATTACCTACAAAATGGTGGCATCTTCGGAAAGCAAAATTATTGGTAGCAGCGATAAAAATAAAAGTGGAGAATGGTATACACTTGATGTTAAGTATAATCTGGCAACAAAATCCAATCTGAGGTGGAAGTACCTACAGGACTATCTTTTTTGCGTTTTGGCTTTGCTTCTTTGTCCATTTTGGCTATTTGTTTCGTCAAGAAGAAACTTAATAATGAAGGGGGTATTTAAAGTTTTATTGGGCAGGTATACATGGTTAGGATATCTGAGTGCTGATGATAATGATAGTCTGCCAAAAATAAAGAAATCAATTTTTCCAGTAAGAACCATTGACCAAAAGTCCTTCTCAGACAGACAAAGATTTATGGTTAATCAGGATTATGCAGTTAATTATTATCCGGCTCTGGATTATGAATTGTTCTTGACGGCTTTGTTTGTATAAATTCAATACATTTTATTTTAGTTTATTAGCCCTAGGTTATGTAAATCTATTGAAGTAAACGATTTAAACAATTAAGCCGTTAGTATAATATCAAATCGAAAGACCAACAAAGTTTAAACGAGGCACTTTGATTGATGTAATAGTAGCCTTTGACTTTTAGTCCATATGAAAAAATAGAGATTTATGCCAAGTCAAAATCAACCATACAATAAAGTAGACAAAAATCAGATAAAAGACATAGCTTCTAATATTCACGATAATGTCGTCGGCTGGAGACGTCATATTCACCAATACCCGGAATTGTCTTATGAAGAAGAAAAGACATCAGCTTATATTGCTCAGCAATTAGATGAAATGGGTATTGCTTACCAAAGAAATGTTGGAGGTCACGGCATTGTAGCCACCATTTATGCTCAAAACGGTAGTGATGACGTAGTGGCCTTGCGAGCCGATATGGACGCCTTGCCTATAACTGAAGAAAATGCTGTATCCTATGCCTCTATAAATGAGGGAGTGATGCATGCGTGTGGCCATGATGTTCACACTGCTAATTTACTAGGAGTGGCAAAAGTGTTAAAGTCTTACGAAAATGACCTACCTCACCATATTCGATTGATTTTTCAACCTGCTGAAGAGCGTTTGCCGGGAGGAGCCTCGCTTATGATCAAAGATGGTGTTTTGAAGAATCCGGTTCCTAAATACATCATTGGCTTTCACGTGTTTCCTCAAATGGAGGTAGGCCATGTTGGTATGAGGCCCGGCATGTATATGGCCTCCACTGATGAAATCTATATTACTGTGAAAGGAAAGGGAGGACATGCTGCTATTCCTCATTTTAATGTGGATACAGTGGTTGTAACAGCGCATATCATTACAGCTCTGCAAACCATAGTCAGTCGCAGCAGTGACCCTACAATTCCCTCTGTGCTATCCTTTGGTAAGATTAATTCCACAGGTGGTGCTACTAATATCATTCCTGATGAAGTAAAAATGGAAGGCACATTCAGAACCATGGATGAAACGTGGAGGGAGCAAGCTCATGGGCTAATTAAAGAGCGCGCAAGACAAGTTGCTGCTTCCTTTGGTGCTACTTGTGAGGTTACTATCCTTAAGGGTTATCCTGTGCTTATGAATGATGAAAAGATAACGAAGCATGCATTTGCAAAGGCTAGCGAAATCCTTGGAGAAGATAGGGTACATACTCTACCTATTAGAATGACTGCTGAGGACTTTGCTTATTATTCGCACGAAATACCGGCTTGTTTTATCCGAATTGGCACATCAAATGCTTCAAAAAATATTGGTGCTCCCTTGCACACATCCAGGTTCGATGTTGATGAGGATTGTTTTAAGACCAGTATTCCCCTCATGGCTTATCTTGCTATGCAGCCATTGGATCAAGAGTAATTGCTTGTTATCGCCTATATAAAAAGTTCTTACCTTTTTGGGTAAACATAGGATTGGCCCTTTTCAAAACTAAAAATTTCTTACTGCTGAGAATTATTCGTCTCATTTTTCATATGATAAAAAAAAATAATTTGTAACTTTCTGCCATCAAAACGAAATGCTTATGGCTAAGGTACTAATTGTAGATGATGAGAGCAGTATTAGAAACACGCTTAGAGATATACTGGAGTATGAAAAATATGAGGTATATGAAGCTGTAGATGGCATGGATTGTCTGGTCAAACTAAAAAGAGGCGCTTATGATGTCGTCATTCTTGATATCAAAATGCCAAAAATGGATGGGATTGAGACTTTGGAGCGCATTCAGGTCATTGCTCCTGAGACGCCTGTCATCATAATTTCTGGTCATGCAAATATTAACACTGCGGTGGATGCCGTAAAAAAAGGCGCATTTGATTTCATATCAAAGCCACCGGACCTCAACCGTTTTCTAATTACAGTCCGTAATGCTCTTGAGAAAAACTCTCTGGTGACAGAAAAAAAAGTGCTGCAAAGAAAGGTGTCTAAAAGTAAAACCAATGATATGATTGGTAACTCTTCTCATATGGTTCAAATAAAAGACACCATAGAAAGAGTAGCGCCTACAGACGCACGTATCTTGATTACCGGATCTAATGGAACCGGTAAGGAATTAGTGGCAAGGTGGGTTCATGAAATGTCTACAAGAAATAAAGAGTCTATTGTAGAAGTCAATTGCGCAGCCATACCATCAGAATTAATAGAGAGTGAACTTTTTGGTCATGAAAAAGGATCCTTTACTTCAGCTGTAAAGCAAAGAATTGGAAAGTTTGAGCAAGCTAACGGCGGTACTTTATTTCTTGATGAAATTGGCGATATGAGTTTGTCAGCACAAGCCAAGGTATTAAGAGCCTTACAAGAGAATCGTATTACTAGAGTAGGGGGGGACAAGGAAATAAAAGTTGATGTGAGGGTAGTAGCTGCTACGAACAAAGACCTGAGAAAAGAAATAGAACGTGGTAGGTTTAGGGAAGATTTATACCATAGGCTTGCTGTAATCCTTATTCATGTGCCTGACCTTAATGAAAGAATTGAAGATATCCCGGACCTCGTACATTATTTTATAGATACCATATGTAGTGAGTATGGTATTGCACAGAAAAAAATTGACAAAACCGCTTTGAAGGCATTACAATCCGTTAATTGGTCAGGAAATATCCGTGAATTGCGTAATGTTGTAGAGCGTCTGATCATTTTAAGTGGTAAAAATATTACAGAGTCTGATGTTACAAAATATGTGTATCCGTCGGCAGATCGTTCAGATAGCTTTAAAGAGATTTTTAACAAATTTGACTCACTAGAAGAGATTCACAATTACATTGATGAGGCTTATTCTTCCTACAAAAATTAACGTATAAACTATGGCAGATGTAAAGATGAAAAAATGGGCACAGATTAAAGGCGAAAACTCATGGACTTTGTTCAAGGTCATAGCTGAATTTGTTGATGGGTTTGAGCGGCTGGATAAATTTGGTCCTTGTATATCCATCTTTGGTTCTGCTCGCACCCAGCCTGAGTCACAATATTATCAACTGACTGTAGATGTTGCCCGATTATTGACAGAATCTGGATTTGGCGTCATTACCGGTGGAGGGCCCGGTATTATGGAAGCCGGTAACAAGGGTGCCCAGCTCAACGATGGTGTTTCAGTAGGTCTAAATATTTACTTGCCATTTGAGCAGTTTCACAATCCCTATATCGATTTTGATAAGGTATTATACCACAGGTTTTTCTTTGTTAGGAAAGTCATGTTTGTAAAATACGCACAGGGTTTTGTCGTAATGCCAGGTGGATTCGGCACCATGGATGAGATATTTGAAGTACTTACCCTCATACAGACCAAAAAGATCAGTAAGGTCCCCATTGTCTTTATGGGGGTCGACTTTTGGGGTGGACTATTGGATTGGATAAAGAATACTATGCTGGAGAAAGAGCGTAATATTAATCCTGCGGACTTAAACTTATTTCACCTAACAGACTCTCCTGAGGAAGCTGTTAGAATTATCAATGATTTCTATGATGAGTCCAAAGAAGGTGGAGAACTAAGTCCCAATTATAATCTTGAAGCTTGATTAGCTGATCACTTATATTTATTACCGTATCTCTCTACTATAGCCTTATCAAGATCTTCACGATGATCAGGGTGAGCAATGTCTCGAAGCGCTTCTGCACGTTGTCGGAGATTTTTGCCATATAGATAAGCCACTCCGTATTCAGTGATGACATAGTGTACATGTGCTCTAGTTGTAGTAACAGCTGCATAGTCATTAAGCTTTGGCACGATCTTGCTCTTTCCTTTATTGGTCGTGGTACACATGGCGATGATAGGCTTTCCACCTTTAGAAAGCGCAGCTCCTTTGATGAAATCCATTTGTCCGCCAACACCACTATACTGATAGGGGCCGATCGTATCAGCGCAGATTTGACCGAATAAGTCTATTTCGATGGCACTATTGATAGCCACTACTTTGGGGTTTTGTCGGATCACGTTGGTGCTGTTGACATAGCTCGCCTCCAGAAAATTGAATAAAGGATTGTCATCGATAAAATCATACAGATACCTTGTACCAGCAGCAAATGCAGTCACAACTCGCCGACTGTGTTTCTTTTTATAGGCATTTGTCACTATACCTTTTTCGATAAGTGGCAATACGCCGTCAGAAAACATCTCTGTATGAATACCCAGGTCTTTATGATTGCCCAGACTATTGAGTACAGCATTGGGTATGCCGCCTATACCCATCTGGAGTGTAGATCGATCTTCTATCAGTTCAGCGCAAAGTTGGCCAATTTTCACCTCTGAATCGCTGATCTTGGCTGCATAATCCACTTCAGGCAGAGGCTCGTCACAGTATACCATAGCATCAATATTTCGCACATGAAGTAGGCCATCTCCGTGTGTCCTGGGCATATTAGGATTGACCTGTGCAATCGTATATTTAGCATTTTTCAAGGCAGATCTGGCAACATCTACTGACACACCTAGCGAGCAAAATCCATGTTTATCCGGCGGAGAAACATGAATTAGCGCCACATCAATAGGTAGAATTTTTCTTTCAAATAACAAATTGATCTCACTAAGGAATATAGGAATATAATCTCCTTGTCCTTCATTTACAGCCTTTCGGATATTGGCCGATACAAAGAGAGCATTAAAGAAAAAACTCTCGTTGTAAGGTGGTTTGCTGATAGCCAGATCTCCAAACGTACTGACGCTTATCAGCTCCACATTTTTTAATCTATGTGCGTGATTTTTCAGGTGATCTAACAAAAACAGAGGCGTCGCAGCACTGCCATGTACAAACACTTTATCGCCTGATTTTATTTTCGCAAGTGCATCGTCTACCTTGAATATATTATTTAAAGACATTTGATTGATTTTATATGTATTGCATTGTTTAAGCCGTAATAGAAATCGCTAATGCGAGTTTAATTTACAGTTGACCTGTAATTATTGTTTAGATATATATTTGGGCATCACCCTCCTCCTTTCGTCGTCGGGTCGTTACGCTGCGCCACTCGCTGTTCGCTCGGTCCCTTCGCTAAGCTGCGGGACTGACGACCCCTACCGGGGATCGTCACGGCTTCGCATCACTGATGCATAGCCATAAAGTTGCGATGGCAATTATAAATTTTTGCTATAGAATGTGTACGCTTTCACTTAACCCGCATTATGCATTAGGGTTTCGTAATGAAGGTTTAAATGGCAATAAAATAAGTGATTTCGCGATTGAATCATAGTCACCCCTATGGTGAATGAGCGAAATCAAGCAAAGCGCCTTATTTTGAAGCCAGTTAAAGCCGTAATAGAAATCGCTAATGCATAATGCGGGTTTAAAGATCACAAAAATAACACTTACCCTCGTTGATCAAAATATAAAGACGAATACTGATTCACATGAAGAAAACTTTCTATTATCTTTCATATTAAACAAGGAAGTTGACTTTAATTGTCAACTTTGCGGTAATCACTTAACTATATGTTCAACAAAAAACGTGTCATGAGTGCTTTACAAAAATATGTATACATCCTATTAGCCATTTTGCTTACCGGTTACTTCTTTGTTATTGGAGATGCCCTACTGATGGTTTGTGTAGCCTCAGTATTTATTGCTCTTTTATTGTTACCCGTTTACAACTTATTCAAGAAATGGGGACTACATGATATACTCGCCAGCTTGTTCAGTGTCTTGCTTTCGGGGGTTTTCATAGTATCTGTTGTATTTTTTATAGGTTGGCAGGTGGTGAGTCTTAGTCAGAATCTGACTGACCTAGAGAGTGATGCCACTCAAAAGATCAATGAATATACAGGATGGATAGACAGTCAATTGCCCTTTTCTGAAGAAGAACGAAAAGAATGGATTAATGAGAATATTTCTACGGCAATCAAGTCTGGTAGCGATGTATTAGTAAACGTGATGACAGCCACCGGTACATTTTTATTTTATCTCTTGCTGATACCTGTATTGACTTTCCTGATCCTTATTTACAAATCACGAATAAAGAAGGCTATATTGATGCTCTTTAAAGATAGCCATGACCAGGCTGAGAATTTGTTATCAAGAATGAATAGTATGTCCATGAGGTATCTTACAGGAGTGATGACAGTAGTTGCTATTTTGGCGGTGATCAACTTTATAGGTTTTTGGGCTATCGGACTAGAGTACGCATTACTATTTGGTGTCATAGCTGGATTGTTGAATATTATACCATATGTAGGTGTGCTCATTGGAAGCGCTCTACCTGTTTTGTACGCATTATTGACCATGGACCATTGGGGATATGCCGTTGGTGTCCTTGGTATCTGTATATTTTCTCAAACGCTAGAGAGCAACTTAATCACTCCGAAAATTACCGGTTCCAGTGTGCAGCTTAATCCTTTAGCTGCATTTCTATCATTGCTAATCGGTGGAATGATTTGGGGAATTGTAGGTATGGTCTTAGCAATATTAATAGCAGGTGTACTGAAAGCCATTTTTGACACCATACCCGGCCTCAAGCCAATAGGGTACCTTATGGGAGATAACGATAATTCATAGAGACTTAGTTTGGTATCTGTCTTTTGATAAGTAAAAGTGATAAACTTGACCTGTACACATAATTGACTTTCACGACTTTCATTAGCATGATTAATTGACTATTTCCATCTTTATTAGTCGGTCATAAAGCATACGTCAACTTCATGGCCTTCTAAAGTCTATTAATGGGCAATACCCATAGCCAAATACTGTTCATGAAGTCTGACGGCTTGTCTTATGAGTGATTGACTACCATCATTATAAATGATATCGTCTGATAATCTCCTTTTTTTGTCATCATTCCATTGTTTTGCCATACGTTTTTGCACTTCTTCAGCGGTGACTTCATCTCTGTCCATGACACGCTTTAATCTTATATCTTTTGGGCAATAAACAAAGAGGATTCTATCCAGAGACAGATATGATCCCGACTCGAATAATAATGCTGCCTCTCTCAGCGTATAGGGATCATTAGCATGCTCACGATGCCAGAGTTCAGCGTCTTTAAACACTGCAGGGTGAACCATCGCATTTAGCTTTTGTAATAATGATTCATCATTAAATACCTTTTCTGCTATGTATTTCCTGTTGTAAGTGCCATCGTGTAGATAGGCTTTCTCTCCGAAGACTTTGACGATTTCGTTCTTTAACTCAGAATCGTGTGTGATGAGGTATTTAGCACGGTCATCGGCATAGTAGACATTGATGCCCATCGTCTCAAAAATTTGACAGACTGTTGTCTTGCCACTTCCGATACCACCTGTAATACCTACTCTGAGCATACTTCTATTTTTAAATGGTCAATCTTTTCTTTGGTCATAGCTTCTTCCAGAGATACTTGCAAGACAGCAGCTTTGAGATGAATGATAAAGTCATCTGTCAGGCTTTTTCTGATTCTAATTTTTATCACCGGATTAAGTTCATACTCTTGGCCTATCATTTCTGCGTCAAAATCTTTAATAACAGACATGACAGATGACATGTCGCCATAATCAAAATGAATAGAGATATCATCCGTGATAAACCGGTCTACAATACTACCATTGGCCAAAGCATCTGCCGCTGCTTCTTTGTAAGATCTGATAAGTCCTGAAGCGCCTAATAAAGTACCGCCAAAATAGCGGACTACAATAATTAGCGCTTTTGTGATATCGAAACTTTCCAATTGTCCAAAAATTGGTCGTCCTGCTGTCCCTGAAGGCTCCCCATCATCATTCATTCTGAATGCATTGCCTTCAAAATCTAATTTCCAGGCATAACAGTGGTGCCTAGCTTTATGATGCTCCTTCCTCACCTCATCAAGACACCTTACGACATCATCCTCATTTTGAACAGGAAAAGCAAAGCTATAAAACTTACTTCCCTTCTCTTTGTAAAAGCCGGAAGAGGGCTTCTCGAGTGTGCGATATGTATCTGGTTTTGTCAATACTAAATGGCATTACTAAAGCTAAATAAAAGAATGGCCATTGCTGCCAATACGAGACCTATATAGTTCACTAACTTTAATGGCTCTCTAAATACGATGATTGCAATGATAGCAGATAATAATATAACGCCAATATTAAAGATAGGATAAATTACTGATCCACCCCAATCCAGATTCAATGCTAAAAGGATGGTATATATAGAGAAGAAATTGGGTATTCCCAGTAAAAAGCCGGCAGATATGTCCCGCTTCCTTATTTTTATCTTCTGTCTGAATCTTCGGATAAAAAGCCACACCATACCCACCATAGCAGCTATGGTAAATAGAGCTGTCGAAAATGGCCCTTCATCTGTTGCATTGTCACCCGACGCTTTCATATGAAACATGGTCGTATCTATCAAACCGTTAATTAAAAATGTACCGAAAGGTAACAGTAAAATGATGATCGAAGATTTCTGCAAGGTCTCCATTCTGCGCCCTTTATAATTGACCAGGATAATAGCTACTACGGCGGTTAGGATACCTGTAACCTTATATGGGCCTAATGGCTCTGCAAAAATCATTACGGCGTAAACAACGGTTATGACCATGCTGATCTTTTGCATCATAGCTGTAATGGCTACACCTAAATGCTCTACACACCTCGCCGAGATATAAAAGCCTATGACAAAAATAAACCCTAAAAACAGGGCATAATTAAACCAAGGTGCATGCATGATTTCTATAGGTGACATAAACCTGTCATAATAGAAGATCAATCCCAAAACTGAGCATGCAATATAGTTGAAGATAATGGCGTATATCGTATTGACATTATACCGTGGAAATAGCTTGAAAGCAATTCCCAATGATGTATTTAATACGATGGCAGCTATTAATGCGCTCATTAAGCAAGTTTTATGACCTGGTGAACATGATCGGTTTAGCTTCCTTGTATATCAGTCACGTAAAACCTGCTAACCACCTTCTTCACAAGTCGTCTAAATCAAAATTATCTATGTCCAGCTCACTTCAGAAATTTAGAAGTATTCATTTAAAAAAACATTCGAAATAAATAGGACAAAGGACATAGTTATTTTATCTCATTTATCACATTTCCTTTCTCCTGTTAACGATTTACAAAGTGCAGCAAATGTAAAGATTTTTGATAGGAAAATTAGGTGGCTGTCAACATTGATATTCAAATCGTAACCTCAATATAGATTTCAAGTTATTAAATCTTCTTTTTTTATTGGTTAAATTAAAACGACTATAGCACTTGCATCAGTGATGCGAAGCCGTGGCGACCCCCGGTAGGGGTCGTCAGTCCCGCAGGGACCGAGCGAACAGCGAGTGGCGTAGCGTAACGACCCGACGACGACAGGAGGAGGGTGATGCCCAAAGAAAAAACCTCATAAAGGTCTCCTTAATTATAATTGCAACCTGTAGGATTATTATATGACATAATATTATATATTTGCATAAAATATGCTTATCTGTGACTACACTGGAATATTTTGATAAAATCATAGCGGATTGTAGGGCTCTCTTTATCAAGAAAAATGATGACTATGGGGATGCGTGGAGGATAATGCGTACGTCTTCTCTCACCGATCAAATCTTTATCAAGTTGGCCAGGGTGAGATCCATCCAGCAGCTAGGGGAGGCTAAGATCAATGAACCAATAGAAGGTGAGTTTATTGGAATCATTAACTACTCAATAATGGCATTAATTCAGCTAAGAGTAGGCGTGGTGGAGCCGCAGTCATATGTCAAAACAGAGAACACAAATATATTACTCAAACAATATGATAGCGAAGTAGCAGAGGTCAGAGCGCTTCTTGAGAAGAAAAACCATGACTACGGCGAGATATGGAGAGAAATGAGAATTTCGTCTATTACGGACATAATGATATCAAAAATATTGAGAATCAAACAAATAGAAGATAATTCTGGAAAGACCATTGTATCAGAAGGTGAAGCTGCAAATTTTCAGGACATTTTTAACTACGCCATTTTTGTGCTGATAAAAATGACTGAAAGCAAAGAAGTTATTAACATCAATGAATAGGAAATTTATACCGAAGGTTTGTCTGGAAGGTCCTGAGCTTCAATTATAATTGGAAATAATATAAGGTGTTTAAACGTTAGTTTTTCGCCAAATTTTACTTACAAAATTGCATATTATGTCACTTACAAGTCTAATGGTTTTCATTTTTATTGCAGCAGCTGCATTTACAGGTATCCTAAAATGGAAAACGGATAAGGTTAATATAGTTTGGTTGTCTCTGCTTCAGAGCTTTTGTGGGTTTCTGTTCATTTTTTCCGGTTGGGTAAAAGTTGTTGACCCAGTAGGTACGGCTTTTAAGATGGAGCAATATTTTGCTGAATTTTACAATACATTTTCAGAGACGACATTTTCATTCATCGCGCCTTTATTTCCGTGGCTGAGTTCTATGAGCATTGGTTTCTCGGTCTTTATGATCATACTTGAGATCATATTAGTTGTAATGTTGGTTCTTGGACATCTGCCCAAACTGACATCTTGGTTGTTCTTTCTAATCGTATTATTCTTTACATTTTTGACAGGGTTTACCTTTTTGACGGGATACGTACCTTCCGGAGTTAACTTTTTTCAATTTAGTGCTTGGGAATCATTTGTGGAGACTAATATGCGTGTTACTGATTGTGGTTGCTTTGGGGACTTTATTTTACTTGATCCGAGAGTATCATTCCTCAAAGATGTATTCTTGATGGTTCCTGCTATTTTGTTTTTAGTTTTCGCAGGTAGGTTTCACATGCTTATGAGTGCTATGCAGCGACATGCATTTATTGGTGTGCTTACGTTTGTCTTATTTATTTATTCATTGATGAACTTTCATTGGAATGAGCCGCACATAGATTTTAGACCATTTAAAGAAGGTGTAAATATTCGTGAGCAAAAGCAAGCTGAAGAGGAAGCTCTAAGTAGTGTAGACGTAACCATGGTCATGAAGAATAGAGAAAGCGGCGTAGTAGTAGAAATGCCACAAGCGCAATACATGAAGGAGTTTGCAGACTATCCGAAGGATGAATGGGAGTTTTTAGAGCCAAAGACAGGTGAGCCTTCAGTAGCTCAAACAAAGATTTCAGAATGGATGGTAGAGGATATGGACGGCTATGAAGTAGGAGATGAGCTTCTTGAAGAAGAGGGGTATAGCTTTGTAATATTAGCTTATAAATTAAAATATGAAACACAGCCCAAGCTGGAAGTGTTAACGGATACGGTAATAGTCAGTGATACAATCTGGAATGAAGAAAAGACAGACTTTACAGTCATGGAGTTAGAGCCCTACGAGGTCAAGGACACAATAATGGTCAATGAGTATCTATGGAATGAGAAATACCTCAATTACTTTACAGAGAAGATCGATCCAATGGCCATGCAGGCGCTTGAGGACGGTCACCGGTGTTATGCCATCATAGGAAACGCTAGCAATGAGTCCATTTTTAATCTAAAAGGCCAACTCAAATCCGATATTGAAACCTTCAAAGCTGATGATATATTGATAAAGACAGTGCAGCGGTCAAATCCTGG
>SLDF01000383.1 GCA_007125435.1 Saprospiraceae bacterium | reverse complement strand
TTCGCTGTCGCTCACGTTTAATTCGCTGTCGCTCATGTTTAACTCGTTTCACTCGCGTTTATAACAGAGCTTCTGTTGAAAATTTTACGGCTGCTTGTTCATGAGGAGCTTTTATTCAAATAAAACTTGAAAGCTTATAGCCTACTTCAAGCCTAAACAGCACAGAGCACGGAGTGCTAGTAGCGTAAACAGCAAACGAAGGCGATAGCCGATCGTTTGCCTAAACAGCGAAGCGTAAACAACGGACAACCGACAACCGCGTGAGGGATAGCAGCGATATGAATGGCTGACGAATGGATAGCAGGAACTTGCATATAGGGGCGACCGGAGGAAGCCACTAGATGCATAGTGACTGCCCATGAGACAGTCAGGAATACAAGCGGATAGCCCGACCTCTCGTCACTCTCTAAGAGGGACGAGTGGTCACGCCCAAATACTCTTTTAAAACCTAAATTTCACCTGAATTTTGGCATCTGTACGGGTATTGCCTTCAATAAGGTTGAGACCGGAGCCGATCTCGTCGATGTTGGTATAATAGGTCTGTGCAACTCTGAATTCGATCATGACATTACGGATGCCACGATAACGCACTAGGAGGAAGTAGCGCATACCCTGATTGAAGAATGCTGGAATGGAGAAGCTGTAAATAACGTCGTTTTCGAATGCGTATATACGGCTATTGAAGTCATCAACATCGAATAGGGCTAATCTCGTAGTGAATGATAATGGATAGCCGATGGGCTTGTAAATGACATCTTGATAGATCATGAATCCACCTGTGGGATCGTTGTTGCCAATGCGGTATTTCGAAAACTCAACTCTACTTCTGAGCTCTAAAGCCTTGGATACTCTATTGCTAAAGTGCAGGCGAATCTGCTCTCGACTGTGGGGGAGGAGTATGCGGTTTTTGATGTCCTCACCTTCTGCATTGTCATTGCGATCTCGGGTTTTAATCCTGTACTGGGCATAGATCTCGGCCCGCCGCTTAAGTGTATAAGTCACTCTCGCAAAATACTCTGAACCGGTCGAGAGGCCATCGACCTGAAACCTCAGCCAGGGATGCTGCCACATATCAGCATATGCACTAATGTTCCAATGCTTGTCAGGTCTGACTTCCATACCAAAGTAGAGGCCTCTTTCATTATTAGCAATGATAGTCTCGGCGAATGGATTGGGTAAAATGGCGTGGTAATCTCGCGGAAAATACCGATAAAGCACAGACACATCTACGTGCTTATCCAGTCCGGCTAAGAGGCCATTGACTGTAGCAATAGCCCCATTATCACTAATGGCTGTCTCACCGAAGAAATGGGCATTGCGGAAGATGTAGGTATAGTCCAGACTGGCATTGAGTAGCTCCTGACCGGAAAAATAGAACTGGTTGTAGGGTAACTGATTACGCTGAAAGGGCTCGTCAAAACGGTCATATAGTGCATTTAGCCCTAGTTTAAATCGCCCTTTATCGTACTGTATGCTTGTACCAGTCGTGAAATGCCCAACAGCATTTTTATTTTCTATCTCATTAGGTGTGCGATGAAATCCTGATGAAAGGATGGATGAAAAGAAACTTACATTTTCATCGACATCCTCTAGCGTATCTATTCGAATATTTGCGTCTCTCCTTTTGTAGGAGACAAAGTAAGTGACATCGATATTTTTGTGAACACCATAAGTGATACCGGCTCCTCGCATAAAGTTGTTTTCATCTATGGAGGTATATGGTCTTAAGGGTCTGGTACCTCTTTTGATATTCATGACAAATGCACTCTTACGCGTGGCAAATCCAGAGTGGATCAATAGACCCTGACCAAAGCTGACTGCAAAGTCACCTAAAGCCAGACTCTTTAGTCTGGAGTTATAGTCTCTTAAAAATATATGCGCACTATAGAAGTCAAAGCCATAGGGATTGATGCCGGTAAAAAAGTCCTCACCAGGGTCCTTCTGGCCGGTAAACCCAAGACTGAGCTTGTTTTCAAATGTATGTCGATATCTTGTGAAGTGATTGAAAGGGTCGCCTACAAACCTCGAAGCATTATTGGGCCCCGGGTCAGTAAATCCTCTTTGTTCTTCAAGCACTCTACCAGTCCTGATGTAGAGCTCTCGTCTACTGTCTTTGATCATTTCCCATACGCTGCGGTGCTGATCGAAGGCCTTGTCGCCCACTGTGACAAATGGAAGTATAGCTCTAATCAGATTGAGGTCCCAACCTGGTACGGCTTGCAATTCGTAGATAGCGATGAGATCACCAGCTGTCTCTCTATATGCGAATAATCTATTAATGTGCAATTCTGACAGCAACTGAAGCTCCCTAAGTTGTTCGCGTGTGGCTTTGTTGAGGTTTATTGGACGGGTGCGATAGTGCTCTATCTCTTCCATTAAAGTGTTAAAGTCAAAGTCTCCACCCTCTGCAGCGAGTATAAAGTCCTCGATCAGGTCTTGAAAATCACCAGAGTCATCAATAGGCAATGAATCAATCTGAGACCAGCCCATTGATGAGAAGATGCCTAAGAATAGGATGGTATATATTATTGACTTCATAAATAATAAGGGCCATTCTTAATCGGCTCAAATTTACAATTAATCATCAACTGAGGACAAATTCACTTTACAATTAATGATATTAGTAGTTATTTTACTTTTTACTCATCAGTAATCTTTCTATATCGCTCTTTATCGCTCGTTCTACAAAGGTTTGAGGTATGACCTGCCATGTAGCGGTCTGGGGTAACTCATCTTCTTTTTGCTCTTTGAGATATTGCCCTATGAGACTTCTGAGTTCGACATCGGAGGTTGTTACTATGCGTTCCTTTAAGTTGTCTCGCTGGATACCCGCACCTTCTATCAGGTGATTACCGCCTCCGCTGCCGCGGTATGAATTGATAGCCACTTTATAGGTTTCACTCAGTTCAAAAGATCGACCGTCAGCAAGGTTCTTCATTTGTATTCTCTTACCGGGAGGCGCTGTGACATCTACAGTGTAGTGAACACCAGCAGCACCGTCCAGACTATAATATGGCCTTGCCAACCTGAAGCTGCCTTCTCTGCCCATGTCGACTTGACCGTCGGCTCCTTTTCTGAAGTTTAGCAAATGATCAGATGCCGATGTCATCGTGTTAAACCAACCACCTGCACTATACTCGAGGTAGTTCAGAATTTCCTGCCCGGTCAATGACATGGTATACAGGTGATTTTCAAAAGGATATAGCTTGAAAAGGTCTCTCATATAGAGATCTCCCTGGCGCAGTGTATCATTGAAGGATAGTGGAGCGGTGAAAGAGATATCAGCCTCAGTGAACCTAAGCTGTACGGCATGAATGATGTCAGTCAACTGTGCCGGTCCGAATAGAGAAGATATCGCATCCACATCTTTTGGTATATGGCAGACGTAAGATTTTGCCCATTGGTCGATTGCCTTGATATCGTTACTGAATGCTTCCATAAAGCCCTGACTCACCACATCTTTGTCAATCGGTATATGGTACCCGGACATTTCACTGAGCAGAGGCTTTTCACTTCCACGTGACTGGAATGTCAGCTCGACTATGCCCAGATATTCAGCGTGATGTCTGGGACCTAGTATTTGTACAGGGGAGCCATTAACATTTTCAGTCAATTCATTGCGCTTACCGTGATCGTGTCCTGTGATGACTACATCAAATCCAGGTACATAATGTGCAATATGGGCACACGCATTTTCTAATGGATGCTCATCTTCGGCTACATCTCTTTTCCCGATGCCAGAGTGAAATAGACCTATTAATACGTCAGGTCTTTCGTTCTCCATGATGATGCCCACCCATTTCCTGGCACTCTCTACCATGTCTTCAAAGGTTAACCCATCATACAGATGAGGTGGCAACCAATTTGGTACCGATGGCGTCGTCAAGCCAAGAATGGCTATTTTGACACCACCCTTATGTAATACAGTATAAGGTTGAAAATGAGGTGCTTGCGATATTTCATTTATCACATTCGCACCGAGGTATGGGAAGTTAAAATCGTGCTTTAACTGATTGTATACCTTCGGTCCACACTCTATATCGTGATTGCCTACGGTGGCCGCATCATATCGCATGAAGTTCATCATTCGACTAAACATTTGCGGCGCTCCATCCTGTTGATATGCAGCATAATAAGCCGCAGGCGTCCCTTGCAACAGGTCACCGTTATCCAGCAATATGACGTGCTCATGCTCAGCTCTTAGCTCTTCTACTTTGGCATGTATAGCTGCCAGCGAATGATCGTAGTCATCACCTTGAAGATGATTCTGCGGAAAGAACCTGCCATGGATATCCGAAGTGACTGCAATAGTGAGTTTTGTCTCCTGACTCCATAGATTTACGGACATAGCCATTAGTATTAGCAGCTGTAGAAAATATTTCGTCATTCCTTTAGTTTGTATTTACTCTCTGATAAGATGTGTTATCAATTGCGAAAATTAACCAATATCCAGCCACTTCATAGATTTGCGACTTTTTATTTTTGTTAATTTTATCACTTTGTTTTTACGAACTGTGTAAGCTATAGGTGAAAAGCTTGAGGTATAGTTTGGTTTGGGCGTGCCCCCTTACTATCGTGCGGGGTCGGGCTATCCGCTTGTATTCCTGACTGTCTCATGGGCAGTCACTATGCATCTAGTGGCTTCCTCCGGTTGCCCCTATATGCATGTTCCTGCTATCCATTCGTCAGCCACTCATATCGCTTCTATCCCTCACGCAGAAGAGAGTTTTTAGCTTCAAGCTACAAGCTACAAGCTGCTAGTTGTGGATTGCGGAATGCAGGTTGTTTACGCTTCGCTGTTTATGCAAACGATCGGCTATCGCCTCCGTTTGCTGTTTACGCTGCGTGGACTTCGTCCACTTCGCTGTTTAGGCTTAAAGATGACTGTATGCTTTCAAGTCTTATTTGTCGGCTCAGTCGATTAGTTTTGTCACTATTTTTGCTTCTTTCAGCGCAAAAATAGCGCCAAAACATTTGGTGATAAATTTACAAACCCAGGGCTGACGCCCTGCGCTACTCATATGTCGCCTATCTGAGGCTTGGAGCTTGAGACTCGCATCATAGAGGTAGTCTCAAATCCTGTGAATCCTGATCACAAGGAGGAAAAAAGAAAAAATCAAAGACTTTAGGTAAAATAACTGATCGTATTTTCAATAATGCTTTGTCGGTTGCTTGAAGCTTGAGGCTTTAGGCTTGAAGACAACTGATAGCTTTCAAGTCTTTTTTGAATAAAAACGACTAATTAACAATCTGCCGAAAACTCCGTACTCAGCGAAGTCTAAATATGGGTGCCCAAACAATAGATGGCTTATCGATTGCTAATGGAAGTATCTACATTTTTCGACTTCGGATAATATTAAGCATAAATCTAGAAATAGGAGATGTCTTATCACCAAACAAAAAAGTTGAACATAAAACTATCATGTGTCAATTACCATGACCTGAAAACAACGTTGCTAGCTGTAAAAACTCAGCTCTACTTACTACTGTCTTTTTTTGGGTATCTTTTGTTTTTTGGCTTGCCTTTACGCTTATAGTTGCCTTGTTTATTTTTGTTTATATTTCTACTCTTGTTTTTGTGAGAATGTTTGGTTTTGTTGTTTGGTGTATATTCCGGACCATCGGGTATATCATTAGGAGTCTGTAGTTTAGGTATCACATTCTCTATGAGTCTTTCTATGCCGGCAAACTTTCTTTGATCAATATCATTGATGAATGTGATGGCCGTACCTGATGAAGAGGCACGAGCAGTACGTCCGATTCTATGCACATAGTCTTCTGGATCGCCGGGGACATCATAATTGAGTACCAGGTCTATGCCTTCCACATCAATACCACGTGATAGGATATCCGTACCTACGAGGATGCGTATGTCATTATTTTTGAACTGTCGCATAATTTTCTCTCGCTCCGGTTGGTCCAGATCTGAGTGGAAGGACATGACTTCATCATTAAACTTCCTTCTAAGTGTCTGATAGATTCTATTGACTTTGTCTTTAGTAGAAGCGAAAATGATAATAGATTTGTATTGACTATCGTTCAATATTTTTCTAAGCATGGGCAGTTTATGATCATCGTAAACCATGTAGGCTTTTTGATCAATCTTCTCCGCGGGTTTTGATATAGCTATTGTGATCTCTATAGGATCATTGAGAATAGTCTGGGCCAGTTTTTTTATTTTTGGTGGCATGGTCGCAGAGAATAGAAGGGTTTGTCTTTGCTTGGGAATTTGCTTGATGATTCTGATGATGTCATCATAAAATCCCATGTCTAGCATCCTATCGGCTTCATCGAGTATAAGATGTTCTAGCCTTGAAAAGTCAATATCATGAGAGATGAGCTGAGCAATCAATCTTCCCGGCGTTGCAATAATGATATCTGCACCGTGCAGGAGTGCTTTTTTTTGTTTATCCCATGTTTTACCATCTCCGCCTCCATAGATGGCTATGGAGCTGGCGTCGGTAAAATAAGAAAAACCTTCTATCTGCTGGTCTATTTGCTGCGCAAGTTCACGAGTAGGGGCGATTACCAGGGTGTTGAGGTGTCGTTCTTTCTTATTGAGTAGATTATTCAGCACAGGTAAAATAAAAGCTGCAGTTTTGCCGGTACCTGTCTGAGCGCATGCTATGACGTCTTTATTATCCATGATAGCCGGTATGGCTTTTTCTTGTATGGGCGTGGCTTTCTCAAAGCCCATAGCATCCAGACCTTCTAATAGACGGTCATTAAGTTTTAATTCTCTAAATGTCAATGCAAATAATGTTTTAATTGATGTGTACTAATGTCAAAAGTAATTGACACGAACAATACTGCTATTAACTTTGTGATATGCAGCGTTTGTCACATCAAAGATAAAGATAATATATTATTTATGCTATAATCTGTGCAGTAGAATTTTGTAGTCATATTGCTTAGATTCATCTTATTTTCTTTCGAAGGTCAGATAAGGTTGTTATATTTATACCATAAACACTTATGCATGTATGTCAGAGATAGACAAAAATCAAGTTCATTGTGAAAATTGTGGTGCTGAGCTCCGTGGTAAATTTTGTCATCTATGTGGACAAAAGCATATTGAGCACAAGCATTCCTTTTTGCAATTGATGATTCATTTTCTTGGTGACTTTGTACATTTTGATGCACAACTCTTTACCACTTTGAAGCCATTATTTATTAAGCCCGGCTTGGTGCCTAGAGACTATGTCAATGGTAGGAGAAAACGACATCTAGAACCCATCAAGATGTATGTTTTTGTCAGTATAGTGTTCTTCTTTCTCTTTATTAATTTTAGCAATGTCAAGACTTTAAATCAACCGGATGTTCTTTCATCAAAAAGTATATCGAAGAATGAGTTGGCACCAGATGATTCGTCCAGAATGGTTGCCTTATTTGAAAAACTGGAATCAACCATACCGGATTATGACTGGTCAGAGCTGGACAAAGACATCGTGTCTAAAGATATTAAAAGTATTAAAGAATTGATTGACCTACTGGAAGACAAAGAGCTTGACCAGTCAATAATCGACGAAGTCAATGAAACCACAAAGCTTTATGACTATATACCTACCGAATCATCATCTGATGGTGCTAACTCTGTTAATATCAACATCACATCATATAAGTCTTTAGAGGACTACCAAAGTCATCAGGATACCTTGTCAAAGCATGAAAAGGATGGCTGGATCAAACGCGAACTGACTAAGAAAGCCATTGCTTTTGAAGAAAAAGCCAGAGACCAAGGTCAAAGTATCTTCATGGTATTGCTGTATAATTTTCTTAAAAACTTACCCAAGCTTTTGTTCATAATGTTGCCTATTTATGGACTTGTCATGAAATTGCTCTATGTGCGACGAGATGTCTACTATGTCGATCATATGATATTTATGATATACTTCTTCTCTTTCTTGTACATCATATTGACCATCAATCTATTGTTTGATATAGCCATTGGGATATGGTTGCCGGGTATATTTACGTTATGGGCGATTATTTATTATCTACTTGCGATGAAGCGATTTTATGGTCAGTCCTGGCCCAAAACCGTCTTAAAGTATATTCTATTTGGTAATATTTCATTTTTTCTGACGCTGATGGCGGCTATCCTTGGATTTATAGTGATTGCACTTTTTGGAAGTTAGACTTTTTAGTTGACTATTTTTTATACCGTCGCTGACAAATTGAACTTTTAAGAATACTGATTAATCGCTATTAATTCTCAGTGATAATTACAGTAATGATACACCCTTTGTCTGTAATTTTATAAGCCCATTTTGCGTTGATTAGGTCAATGATTTCTTTGCACAGTTTTAGACCAAACCCTTTTTTTATATTATAGCTGATTTCACGGTCTTTAGTATTGAAAATCTCCTGGACAATATTTTTAGAAATACCACCGGCTTCATCTTCTATAGATAGAGAGTAACCCTCAGTGTCTTTGAAAGCAGATATGGTAATATTAGAGTTAGCTGATGAAAACTTAATGGCATTATTGAGCAGATTCCTCAGAATAGTTTCAATCGCATCACCATCAGTCTTGACATGCAAAGCTTCCGGCAAAATGAGGTTTAATTTAATTTGATTAAAATCCAGGGTGGCTTCATAGAGGTTGGCGACATTATTGACAATGTTCACTAAATCTACAGATGTCTCATCCAAAGAGAGTTTACTCTTTTCAGCCTTGGCCCATAGCAACAGGTTGTTGAGCAAGTGCACCATTTGATCAGAAGAGCCTTTCATCAGCTTCATCGCATGCTTAGAGTCATCAGAAAGATTATCATCATCACTTAATACGATTTCTATGAGTTGTGAGAGGTTGCCCAGTGGACCGCGCATATCATGACCGATGATGGACAGTAGATTTTCTTTTTCTGTATTTGTTTTCTCCAGTTCTTCTTTTTGGCTTAATATCTCGATACTTTTTGCCTCAATTTCCTCTCTTTTGGATTTTAGTTTTTGGTTAAAGTAGTAGATGGTAAAAAGAATGATAAGGAGACAAACGATGATTATGAATAGAAAATAAAAAAGTCTCTGGTTTTCCTTTAATTTCAAGGCTTGTTGTTCTTTCTCATGTGTTACTTTGATGAGTGCCTTATTTTTTTCGATAAACTCAAGTTCTCTTTCATAGAGTTCGATGAGTTTTTCATTTTCCAGCTTTAGAATGTCGCGTTCTAATTCACGAGATATCTTTAAATGTTCATATGCCTCTTTATACCTGCCCTCTAAAAATTTAATATCGGACATGTTTAAATTCGCTCTTTGGTAAGGATTGTAAGAGGCGTCCTTTATCACCTTGTACTCATTGATTACACTCTCTAAAAGTGGTTTTGCTTTGTCCAATTGGCCTTGCTCTACATATATTTCTCCAATTGTATTTTTGTAGTAAGGTATCAAATTACGTCTTTCATACTTTTTGGACAGTTCCAAACCCTTGATCAATGTATCTAGGGCAGATTCATACTTTTTTTTATTCCTTAAGAAGAGACCATAGTTGTGCAAGTGAACTATATAGCTTTCCGTATCTTGTCTTTCTACCGCATATTTGAGCACTTCTTCTATATAGTGGTCAGGAAACTCGTGATTTGGCAGGTTCATAAGAGCAATACTCTTTGTATTATATGCACCTGCCAGATCGTAGGGTCTGTCAATTTGACTAAGTACTTCGATAGCCAAATCGGCATACTTTAAAGCAGCTCTATAAGCTTCTGTAGTCGTAAATGATTTAGCAAGTTCAAGTAAAGTGAGTCCGTAGAATAATAAGTCATCTTCCTTTTTTGGTGTTAAATATGTAAGAGAATTGAAAAAATGAGTAACCGCTGAATCATACTGCTGTGTAAAAGAATAGGTTATGCCTAAGTTTCGATAGCCATAACCTATGCGAGTACTATCGTTGGACTCTCTAAAATATTTAATTGATTGTTTAATAGGTGACCTTGCAGATTCATGTAGATTTAAGATGGATAATAATACTCCTTTTTCTTCATAAGCTAGTCCCAGATAATGAGGGTTTGATGAATTGATGCCAATATCTATTGTTTTTTGATTGAGTAAAAAAGACACAGAGTC
>SLDF01000134.1 GCA_007125435.1 Saprospiraceae bacterium | reverse complement strand
AGCGAAGCGTAAACAACCGATAACCGACAACCAGGAATCAAGACAAAAGATAAAAGGAAAAAGATAAAAGTATCATGATCCAATGGTTCTTTTAGTAAAAGGTACAACGTAGAATGTAGAAGGTCAAAAGGTCAAAAGTCAATTGGTGATCTAACGGTGCGAGGTGATTTGTTTGACAAATTACCACATGGGGACTAATCCAAGCCACGGCGTGGAGACATATTAATAGCGCAGGGCGTCAGCCCTGGGTTAAAGAGGTTTATCACCAAATGTTTTGGCGCTATTTTTGCGCTGAAAGTAGCAAAAATCGTGACAAAACAACTCGACCGAACTTCCCAACAAAACTTGAAAGCTAGAAGCTTGTAGCTTGAAACTTGCAGCTAAAAACTCTCTCCTGCGTGAGGGATAGAAGCGATATGAGCAGGGCTGTCATAGGTAGTGGAGCGCTGGAGGGAGGGGCGACCGAACGGAAGCCACTCAAAACAGCAGCGACACTCTATGGCAGGGCTGTGAATACAAGCGGATAGCCCGACCCCGCACGGTAGTAAGGGGTCACGCCCTAGACGAATAATAAAATATTCAACATAATACAGCCATAAAAATCAACGAATAATAGATTAGTGTAAAACAGAGTTAACAATTGAGTCATTATAATCATATATAAATCGTAATTTTGCACGAATTTTATGGAAGTATATCAAGATATTAAGCATTTGCCGGCATTTGATAAGCCGGTCATAACTATAGGATCCTTCGACGGGCTGCACAAAGGTCATCAGGAAATACTGGACAGAGTGCGCGAATTGTCAACTGATGCTAAGCGTAAAAATGTGGTGATCACATTTGAACCTCATCCAAGGCAAGTCATATATCCCAGAGATAATCAACTGAGGCTGCTTACTGACCTTGAGGAAAAAACTATCATAATGGCATATTACGATGTCGATTATCTGGTAGTAGTGCCATTTACGGTAGAGTTTTCTCAGATGTTAGCAGACGACTATATAGAGAATTTCCTGGTGAAGTCATTTAATCCAGGTAAGATCGTTATTGGGTACGATCATAAATTTGGTCTGAATAGGCAGGGTGACATCAATTATCTGAAATGGCATAGTGAAAAGTTTGACTATGAAGTTGTAGAAATCTCTGAGAAACAGGTTAATGATATATCCGTCAGCAGCACAAAAATCAGAAATAAACTCAGCGATGGTGATGTAAAACGTGTCAATGAACTCCTCGGACATCCTTATGTCATCATAGGCACTGTGGTACATGGACAAAAATTGGGCACAGAAATAGGATTTCCTACTGCAAATATCAGTTTCAAAAATCAACTTAAACTCATACCTCCTGATGGTATATATGCCGTCATTATAAATGTAAAAGATAAAGCTCATAAAGGGGTCATGTACATAGGCAACAAACCTACTCTGGGCATAAATAAAAAAAGTCTTGAAGTACATATTTTTGATTTCGATGATGATATCTATGAAGAGACTGTCATGGTCGAATTTATAGATCATGTCAGAGCAGACCAAAGGTTTGGATCTGTGGATGAGATGGCCAGGCAAATTTCAAAAGATAAAGATGCTGCAATAGAGATATTGAAAGATTCGACATCAACCTTCAACAAACAATGGTCGACATACCGTCAACAAAAGTAAGTATAGTCATACTGACCTATAATGGCAAGCATCATTTAGAAAGATATTTAGATGGTGTCATCAGGCATGTACCGCCATATGGCAAGGTTGTGGTCGTGGATAATGGCAGTACTGATGGTACAGTAGAATACATGGAAAACACTCACCCTGGTATCGAATTAATAGGACTTGATGCCAACTATGGTTTTGCCGGTGGATACAATAAAGCCATGGAAAGTATTACGACTGAATACAGCATTCTATTGAACTCAGATGTAGAAATAGACGAGGATTGGGTCACACCTATTATAGCCTATTTGGATGAGTATCCAAATGTTGCTGCCTGCCAACCTAAAGTCATGTCACTAAAGGACAAAGGTGCATTTGAACACGCAGGAGCCGCAGGGGGCTGGATAGATATACTCGGATATCCATTTTGTATGGGCAGAATAATAGACAGTATAGAGCTGGATCTTGGCCAGTATGATGCGCCGACGGAAATATTCTGGGCATCTGGCGCTGCCATGGTCATAAGGACAAAGCTATTCAAGAAAGCAGGAGGTTTTGATGAGATTTTCTTTGCCCATATGGAAGAGATAGACCTCTGCTATCGACTCAAGAGGATGGGGTATGGCATCCATAGTTTTCCGGCTACCAGGGTTTACCATCTCGGTGGAGGCACACTCCCATATGAATCTACTGGAAAGGTCTATCTTAACTTTAGAAATAATTTGTTTCTATTACTCAAGAACAAGCCTGTGTATGTGCTTATCTGGCTTCTTCCTGTGCGCATGATACTGGATGGTGTAGCTGCTATTCATTTTTTGTCAGAAGGCAAGCGTGGACATTTCAGAGCGGTATTCAAGGCACATATAAGTTTCTATAAACATTTCCTGGTCATGATCAAGAAAAGGAAAATAGAAAAAGCCACCGGGCAAAAAGCTAATCT
>SLDF01000402.1 GCA_007125435.1 Saprospiraceae bacterium | reverse complement strand
CCGATGAAGCAGGAAGTATAAAGTAAAATTATCAAGCAGTGCAGCGGTCTAGCCTTTGAAGATGGCATCAAGGGTAGCCTGACTCCGTAAGTATTTTTTTTGAAGAGATCGCTCAAAAGAGCAAGGCTTGGGATCGTTAAGATGGTTATTTTCAGACTCTATAAAGCGACCCGAGGACAACAGGACGAGGGTGATGCCCAAAATACCATTCCCCAAAAAGATATTGCGAATGTACTTTGGCCATATTCAACTATGCTTTTTATCAGTATCTACAAACGCGTACTTAAAAACCGCATTTATCCCTCGAGCAAAAAACAATGAACCATGTATATTCCACGCCGTGAATAGTAAGACCCGCAAATATTAATTAGTTTTGCCGGATAAAATAATAAGAGAATGAAGGTATTATTAGTCGGCTCGGGAGGTCGTGAGCATGCATTAGCGTGGAAGCTTATACAGAGTGAGAATTGTGAGCAATTGTTCATCGCTCCCGGCAATGGCGGAACGGGTGCATTGGGCACGAATGTGCAGCTGGATATCAATGATTATGATGCGATAGGAGCCTTTGTCCGAGAGCAGGGCATTGATATGCTCATAGTAGGGCCGGAAGCACCACTGGTAGAGGGTATTCGAGATCATCTGGAGAGCATTGAAGATTTGATCATAGTGGGGCCGGGCAAGGATGGAGCTGCCTTAGAGGGGTCTAAGTCCTTTGCCAAATCCTTCATGGCATCAGCCGGAATTCCTACCGCTAATGCTAAGACCTTTGATCAAAGTCAACTGGATGCAGCTTTGCGCTTCCTGGGTGACATGCAGCCGCCATATGTATTAAAAGCCGATGGTCTGGCAGCCGGTAAGGGGGTGATCATCACATCTGACTACAAAGAGGCACGGGAGACAGTAGAGCGCATGCTCAATGGGCAATTTGGAAAAGCATCAAGCCATATATTGATCGAACAGTTTTTGTCAGGAATAGAATACTCTGTATTTGCACTATGCGACGGTAAGAACTGGGTCTTGCTTCCCGAAGCTAAGGATTACAAGCGCGTAGGAGAAGGCGATACCGGGCCTAATACCGGAGGCATGGGTGCAGTGTCACCGGTACCGTTTTTCAACACTACACTTAGACAAAAGACAATAGACAAGGTCATCCAGCCTACTGTTGACGAACTGATAAAAAGGGGAATCGATTATAAGGGTTTTATATTTTTCGGTTTGATAGCTGTGGATGGTGAGCCCTATGTCATAGAGTACAACTGTCGAATGGGCGATCCGGAGACGGAAGTCGTCATGCCCCGCTTGAAGACAGATTTGGTATCACTACTGGAGCATATGCACCATCAGACACTGGACAAGGTGACTGTAGAATTTGATGGTCGGCATACAGTGACCGTCATGCTGTGCTCTGAAGGCTATCCGGGGTCTTACGAAAAGAAAAAAACCATACACATAGACGTAGGCCTGCATGAAGCCCTATTGTTCCATGCTGGTACTACCGGTGCTGAGGGTGGAGAGTTGTTGACCAATGGTGGGCGGGTCATAGCCATTACTTGTCAATCAGAAGATGATGTTACCAGTGCTCTTGTGAAGGCGATGACTGCAGCAGAAAAGGTGTCATTTGAGGGCAAATTTTACAGAAAAGATATAGGATTTGATCTGTGATGATGCATATAGCTGCGGACCACTTTTCCTCATGACAGGCAATCATACCAATGCATGAAGAGACAAGCCATAAATACCATTAGTGCTTTTCAACAAGCTACCGACGGCACACTGTCCACAGCTCCTGAGCTCTATGGCCATATAAAGTACTTATTGATAGACAGCAGGCGATTGCTTTTTGCTTCGAGTACTTGCTTTTTTGCTTTGAGTGGGGCAAGAAGAGACGGTCATGATTACATAAAAGATCTGTATGCAAAGGGTGTCCGCTATTTTGTAGTTCATCAGGATTATAGTGCTCCTGCATTGGATGAAGCTGTGTTCCTTTATGTGCCCAATGTCTTAAAGGCTTTGCAGGATATTGCAGCTGCGCATCGCCATCAGTTTGACCTGCCCGTCATAGGTGTGACAGGCTCTAATGGCAAGACCATAGTGAAAGAATGGCTATACACACTCTTACAAGAAGATGCCATGGTCGTAAGAAGTCCGGGTAGCTACAATTCTCAGATAGGCGTACCATTGTCGGTGTGGCAGATAGAGGACAATCACGAGATCGGTATATTCGAAGCCGGTATCTCCACAAAAGGTGAGATGGACGCATTATCCTATATCATCGATCCTGACATATGTTTACTTCTAAATATAGGCAGCGCTCACGACGCCGGATTTAATAACAGAGCAGAAAAAGTAAAAGAAAAGCTCAAGCTGGCTCAGCGTGCTAAGACCATCATATACCCATCGGATGATGACCTGATATACGAAGCTGTTCATACCCACCTACCCACAAATATCGATAAAAAGGCCTGGGGAAAAGATAAGAGCAGACAACCATATATATGGTTAGAAGATGTCAGTCCTATATCGGACCAGAGTGCGCAGATTCGCGTGCATATTCATGGTCAGGTGTATGATTACATAGTGCCATTTCGCGCAGAGATAGACATACATAATATCATGCATTGTATTACCTATTTGCACCATGCACGATATGATGACCAGATGATCAAAAGCCGCCTGATGAGGTTGGAGCCATTGAATATGCGCCTTGAGCTCAGAAAAGGTATCAGAGATAGCATCATAATAAATGATACTTATTCTAATGACCCTGAGTCTCTACAGGCAGGTCTCAGCTTTCTGGCTCAGCAAGGAGGTGATCGTAGGAGAGTCTTGATCCTATCAGAATTTAGAGATCAGGTAGAGCTGAACAGCGGCGAATGGCAAGAGAAGATCATTCAGTTGGTGCGGCAGTATGATATTTCAGTTTTCTATGGGCTAGGGCCATCTATTCGTATTATCACGGAGCAAATAGCAAAAGAAATAGATGCACACCACTTTGATACATCAGAAGAAGTGTACAAGCATTTGCTCTCTGCACAATACAGCCGCACCGCTATTTTATTTAAGGCAGCCAGATACTATAAGCTCGATAAGTGGGTCAACACCTTTTTATCAAAGTCACACAAGACCATACTGGAGGTCAATATGGAGGCCATGAGCGAAAACCTCAGAGTGCTAACATCTAAGCTGCGACCGGATACAGGTATCATCATCATGTTGAAGTCATTTGCCTATGGTAGTGGGGATATTGAGCTGGCGCGTTTCTTCGAAGAGGCAAGGGTGAGCTACTTAGCTACAGCATATCCGGATGAGGCCATCAAGCTAAGGCAGTCCGGTATCCAGGCACCGATCATGGTGTTGCATCCCGATGCTGACTCACTAGATAAACTATGGCAGTACAAGCTCGAACCGGAAGTATACAGCCTGGAACAATTGGATAATATGGCCTTACAGATGGCGCCAGGCAACCGCTACAAAATCCATTTGAAGCTCGATACAGGTATGAACCGATTGGGCTTTAGAAAAGAAGAAATGAGTCGACTCGTCAATCGACTTGTCGACATAGATGGCGTGGAGGTTGCCACTGTTTTCACGCATTTAGCAGCAGCTGATAAGCCCGACTTTGATGCGTTTACGAGGCAACAATTAGATACATTTGACTGGATGTATCATGAATTGATCAGCCGGACACACTTCAGACCTCGTCGCCATGCTTTAAATTCGGCAGGGACATTACGATTCACTGAGCACCAGATGGATTATGTGCGATTGGGTATTGGACTATATGGCGTGAATGATCATAGTCAGCTGAGCCCGGTGCACAGGCTGAAGGCGTTTGTGCTTCAGGTCAAACCCATTATGCCCGGAGAGTCAGTAGGATATGACAGAGCATGGTATGCCACAGAGGAGACAGATATTGCGGTAGTGAGCATTGGCTATGGCGATGGGCTTATGAGAAGCGCAGGTCTTGGTCAGGCACAGCTATGGATTAGAGGCCATCTATATCCTATCGTTGGTCATGTGTGTATGGATTTATGTATGGTGAATCTGGGGAAGGATCATCAGATCATGAGTGGCGATGAAGTGGTCGTTTTTGGTCCGGAAAACCCCGCTACTCATCTGGCGAAAGCTTGTCAAACCTCCGTTTATGAAGTGGTCAGCCGGATATCAGAGCGCGTGAATAGAACCTACATCAGTCAGTAATGTATCACGGATTCCTCTTGGAAGTTCATGTATAGACCGTTACGTCACATGTGCTAAGTCAACCTTTTACATGTCATATTTTACATTTTGTCGTTTTGGGCATCACCCTCCACTACGTTACGGGTCGCTATGCTTCGGGGCTCGCTATTCGCTCGGTCCTATGGACTCACTCGCTGTACGCTCGCGACCCACTTCGCAGCGCTGATGCAATTCAGTTGAACAAATAGATATATTGCAGAGCATAATATTCAAAAGAAGGCTTTATGAAAATCCGGTATTGACCATTTCGCATCATGGATTAATAGAAGTAGCCTACACTTAATTCTTATTTATAGCGTTTTCCCTATCAAACGATAAATAATGCTATTTTTGCAAACTGAAAAAAACCGTATAGACGACATATGAGAAAGAATTATTTTTTGGCGTTCATCGCATTTGCTTTGTTAATTTGTTTTGACGTAAAGGGACAAAGCCAGTCGGACGATCCAGTATTATTTTCAGTTGAAGGTAAGCCGGTAAAGCTTTCAGAGTTTGACTATATCTACAATAAGACGAGTAGTGGGCAATCCGATTTTTCAATGTCCTCCGTCAGAGAATATCTGGACCTATATATCAAGTTCAAATTGAAGGTGCAGAAAGCCAGAGAAATGGAATTAGATACAGTCCGCACACTTGCCAGAGAATTAGAGGGATATCGTAGGCAGTTAGCAGACACCTATTTGATAGATAAGGAAGTGACAGAGAAGCTCATTGAAGAAGCATATGATCGCAAAAAAAGAGAGCGGGAAGTATGGCACATATTGGTAGCCTTTAAAGACGGGGAAGATTCATCAGCTGTGCGAAATAAAGCAAAGAGCATTTTATCTATGGTCTCTAAAGGTGCAGACTTTGAGCAAATGGCACTCGGTCAGTCAGACGACCCCAATGTGTCAAAAAACAACGGCTATTTAGGCTACAGGACAGCATTGATGCCAAATGGCTTTTATGATCTGGAAACAGCAATATTTACAACACCAATAGGAGAAGTGCACAACAGCCTCATAGAAAGCCCGATGGGGCTTCATATTATCAAGGTCACAGACGAACGACCTGCGAGTGGAGAAATAGAAGTTGCGCATATCTTAGTACGCGATCCAGCCAGCGAAGCCGTTAAAGGTGCGGAAGCTAAGATCAATAAGGCCTGGGAAGAATTGGAGAAAGGCAGATACTTTGAAGAAGTCGCTATGGAATATTCTGAAGATAGAATAACAATGGCCAAAGGAGGCTATTTGGGCTTCTTTGGTATCAACCGTTACGAGGACAGCTTCGAAAAAGCAGCATTTTCACTGGAGGAGAATGGCACTTATTCTAAGCCTTTTAGAACTTCACTAGGATGGCACATTGTCAAGAGAATAAACAAGAAGGACTTAGAACCTTTGTCGGTCATAAGGCCGCGCATCCAAAATCAGGTAAAACAATCAGACCGCTTCCAGATCGAGCGCCAGAAAATGATCGAAGACATAAAACGTAACGGAGGTTTTGCGGAGTTTGATAATGTTTTAGAGCAATTTATACAAGAACTTGATGAAGACTTTCTGACGTATAAGTATCAGGGAGAATCTGATATGAAAAATGAAGTTCTTTTCATATTCAATAAGGGCGATTATAAGCAGACTGTTGGCGATTTTATTGAATATGTCATGCGTAATCAAAGAAAACGATTGCAGATGTCCAGAACTACTGAGTTGGAAACAGCAGTCCGCAACTTGTATGAGGACTTCGTCAATGAGAGCAGTATCAAATACGAAGAAAGTAAATTAGAGGTGAAGTATCCTGAGTTTAGAGCATTAATGAGAGAGTATGAAGAGGGGATATTGCTTTTTGAGGCCACTAAGATTCACGTTTGGGACAAGGCTTCAGAAGACGAAGAAGGTCTCAAGGCTTTTCATGAGGCCAATAAGGAAAGTTACATGTGGGGAGAAAGAGCTGTCGTCGTGAATTATGAGCTAAAAGATGTAAATGATCGCAAAGCTTCCAAAATTCATAAATATGCAGTCAAAAGAGGACATGAGAAAACCTTAAAGAAATACAACAAGCGATCAGAAACAGTTGTCGCTAATGTCGTGCGGTACGAAAAGGCACAAAAAGATAAAATGGGTGACATACCCTGGGAGGAAGGCTATGTCAGCGCATTTGGTGATGGAGATCGCAGCTTTGTGATTGTTGAGGAAATTTTACCGCCACAGCCAAAGAAACTGTCTGAAGCCAGAGGGTACATCATTGCAGATTATCAAGATTACTTAGAGAAACAATGGGTAAAGTCTCTGAAAGAAAAATATTCTGTAGAAGTCAATGAGGATATACTAGCCCAATACACAAGATCATAAATAGGCAGTGGGGCATGATAAATAAACTATCAAGTTATATGAATGGCTTTAGCAGCTTATTTTTACTGTGTCTATGCCTCATCGTCATATCGTGCCAGCCCAAAGAAACAGAACCCGGAGAGAGAGTCATAGCAGAGGTTTACGGTAAGAGATTAAAAGCAAAAGAAGTCAATGCTTTTATTCCCAATGAAGCAAGCGAGGCAGATAGTATGGCCATTGCTCAGGCATACATGGAGAGGTGGATAAAGGAAGCACTGCTGCTAAGAGAAGCAGAAAAATCCATTTCCAGAGATATTGCCATTGATCAATTGGTCAGCAGATACAGGTCTTCCTTAATTATGTCCAATTTTGAAAAGCTATATGTAGAGCAGAATCTGGACACCCTGATAACAGCAGAAGAGCTAGAAACCTACTATGAAGATAATAAGTATCAATACCAACTGGAGACAACAATTTTAAAATGTCGTTTTTTGAAGGTAGATAGAGCAATCACACCTATCGATTATGAATTCTTAAAGAAAGAATGGTCCGGTACAAAACCACCTGTAGTCAGAAGGTTGAAGAAAATATGTAGTGAATTTGGAGAGCAGTGTTTTTTCGAAGAAGAAATGGATTGGCTAAAGCTAGAGTCTTTAAAGTCAATGATGCCTGAAGGCGCAATCAATGATAATATCATTAAGTACAATCAGACTTTTCAATTGAAAGATCCTGACTTTTATTATTTTTTGAAGATATATGAACAGGTGTCAGACAAGGAAGTAGCACCTTTTTCGTTTATAGAAGAACAAGCGAGGAGGTACATTTTACACCAGAGAAAGTTGGTGTTGTTGGACAAAATGAGAGAAGATCTATACGAGAAGGAATTAGACTTAAATAACGTCATCATTTACAAAGATTAAACCTGAATTATGCATTGGAAATTCGTAATGAGGGTTAAAATCGACGAAGGAGATTCACGAATGCCATAAAAAATATAAAAGCGATATGAGTAAATGGTATTAAGTCTTTTGTTAGGGAACAGTCGAAGCTGAGCCAGAGTCGGCTCAGTTCCCTCCTTATTGACTTGACATTTAGTCAAGTCAATTGCTTCGCACCAGTCGGTCACCCT
The DNA here is from genome assembly GCA_007125435.1 of Saprospiraceae bacterium. GTDB lineage: Bacteria > Bacteroidota > Bacteroidia > Chitinophagales > Saprospiraceae > SLDF01. The sequence goes on along the minus strand of SLDF01000402.1, from coordinate 2,420 downwards.
ACGGTGATTGAACAAAATCAAGCAAAGCGACTTATTTTGAAGCCATTTTAAGACGTAATAGATTTTCTAATGCATAATTCAGGTTAAATGCAGCCGTTATAAATTTGGATGAACAGTATAGATGAAGTAGCTTTATAGCTAGGATTTACAATGGGAATTACCCGTTACTAAAATAAATTATTTTTCGATGCGATTATATGTTTTAGGGATATTGATAGTTTTGAGCAGCACAGTTTTCGCTCAAAAAAATTACATACTAGACAAGGTAGTAGCTCAGGTGGGTTCAGAGGTTATTCTTTGGTCCGACATAGAGGAGTACTATGCTTATCAGAAGGCCAATTATGGTAAAATGCCTGAAGATGCAAGGTGCATGATTTTGGATGATCTCATGATGAAGTCTTTATTGGTCAGTGAGGCCAAGCAAGATTCAATGGTCATGGTAGCGGATGTAGAAGTCGAAGACAATCTAAATAGGAGGATAGATGAGATACTCTTCATGATGAATGGAGATGTTGAGTTTTTTAGAGAGTATTACGGTAAGACTGTAAACGAGGTCAAGAACGATATGAGAGATGATCTGAGAGATCAGCTGTTGTCGGATAGAATGCAAGGCATGATCATGAGAGATATCAAAATCACGCCGGCAGAGGTTAAGGCCTTTTTTAATAACATTCCCAAAGACAGCTTGCCTTACTTCCAATCTGAAGTCGAAATCAGTGAAATAGTCATTTATCCTAAGGTAAATGAGGACGAAAAGAAGAAATCAATAGAAAAGCTAGAAAGGATTATTGAAAGATATGAAGCCGGAGAGGACTTTGGACTCTTGGCAAAGACATATAGTGATGACCCCGGATCAGCTCGCCAAAATGGAGACCTTGGATGGCAAAAACGAGGCTCATTTGTTCAGGAATTTGAAGAGGCAGCGTACAAATTAGATATCCTTGAAGTTTCGCCAATAGTAGAATCCGATTTTGGCTTTCACGTCATTCAAATGCTGGACAGGAGAGGTAATAACTTCAAAACCAGACATATCTTGATAAAGCCAGAAATCACATCGCGCGATATAGACGAAGCCAGACAAAAGATGAATGATATAAAAGAGGAGATAGAGTCGGGATCTATATCATTTGAAGCAGCTGTATCTAAATATTCTGATGAAAAGGCCCAGAGTAAGACCAATGCTGGACGGGTCGTTAATCCTAAAACATCAAACACTTTCTTTGAGATAGCTGACCTCGACTATGAAGTGTTTTTTGTTGTAGACTCCATGAAAGTAGGACAGGTATCAAACCCTGTTGAATTTGTTAATGAAGACGATGGCGAGACATTCTTCAAAATCTTCAAATTAGACTCTAGAACACTTCCACACACAGCTAATATGAGGCAAGATTTCTCCAAAATAAAGGCAGCTGCTATTGAAGAGAAAAAGGCCAGATTCCTTAATCAATGGGTCAAAGAAAAATCAGAGTCTACCTATGTTGAGATTGACGACTACTTCATGGACTGCGCGATCATCAGTAAATGGCTGGATAATAAGCGCTTTGCTCAGGAAGTGAGACCATAGGTTTACGTTTGCTTATCTATCAAGGCAGAAAACAGGAGTGTAATAAAAAAATATACTTTTTACCCAACGAGCGAGCTTTTTGTTGGGTGAACTATTTAACTCGACTACCGAAGTAGTGCTTTAACCCGGTTTATGCTAGTAGTAAGAAAGGACAGATGCCAATTGTCTTTTTTACGAAACCATTGCTAGCATCGTAATTATAAGCATTCTTGTGATATTCGCATTTAAATACCCTGGACTATGATTTACATACACCGTCTTCGACTTTTATGTATAATGTGCTTATTTAGCATGAGCGTTAATGGCTTTGCCCTGGATATATTCCACAATGGTGTTAATCTTATTACGGGGACATGGACAGGCAATGGCGACCTTGAAGAAACGTCAGAAGGTGGACCTTTCAACGGAAGCACGCATTATCGCTTTATCTATGACTACGATGGTTTTTGGGCGGGATTTGGTCTTAATATGGACAACTGGGGCAATTCTTCAGCCTATGACTTTTCAGAGTATACCCACATCTATATCGCCTACAAGGAACTGAATAACAACCAAACATTCAGGCTCCAATTAAGAAGTGGTGATAATGAAGGCCCTTCATTTGATCTTGGAGGTATGAATACAGCGTATCAAGTCATAAAAATACCGCTTATCTTATTGTCAGGTGGGCTGGATATGACTGAAATTACAGAACTTATATTTAGTATTGGAGGAGACTTCCCTGAAGGCAATGGGACTGTTTATGTAGATGCTATTTATCTTACCAATGAGGGTATTTCATCTATCGGGTCAGCATCATGGCCACTGCAACAAGCTCTGGGCAGGGGATTTAATATGACCAATTGGTTAGAGGCTT
>SLDF01000025.1 GCA_007125435.1 Saprospiraceae bacterium | reverse complement strand
CACGAATATACTCTTCGTAGCTGTTGATACGTTTCCGCACTCATCTACTGCTGTAAATGTTCTCACTATGGTATAGTCGCCTGCACATTCTCCATGAATGATTTCTTGTATAACATCCAAAGAAACTTCTCCACAATTGTCAATAGCCATAATATCACATGCAGGTACCTCTTCATCACAGCCTATAAACTTGTCCTCAAGGTCTCCAATAAACTCTGGTGCCTCCTCATCTACAACTGTTATTATTTGTGTCGCCGTGGTTGAATTACCACAGTCATCCGTTGCCGTGAATATTCTTACAATTGTAAAATTATGTGGACAATCTCCTGCTATCGTTTCTTCTTCTATTTCAATTGAAACATCTCCACAATCGTCAGTCGCTGTAGGATCCTCCTTAACGATGTTTTCGTCACAATTAAATGTCACGTCTTGAGGTATAAAATCAAATTGAGGGCTTTCATTATCAGTTAGTATAATTCTTTGTGTTGCAGATGTGATGTTGCCGCAATTATCTGTCGCTGTGCATGTTCTTTCAATGATATCGACGCAAATACCTTCACCTCCTGACTCACAATCTGCGATAAAGTTAAAATCTGCCTTGACATTATTAACATGCGTTGTATTTCCTTGATAGGTGATTTGACCTGAGTATTTTAACCATCCTGCAAAGCCAAAACCTGCCGTGAATGAATTGGCAAACTCTCCAAGCTGAAAACCAAAAGTATAATCAGCCGGATCATGTACTAATGTTAGACTAGAACCTTGATAATCATACTTACCAATCATCACATTGGTCTTGGTATCATCCATCTCATAATATGTCCAATCTTCATATACATTACCAATGGAACCACCACCTTCCCACTTGTAGTCTCTACCAAGAGCAGACCACTCGCTCCAATCTCTGGCATCTCTAAACCAAACTTCAAAGTCCCAGGCAAGATTAGGATTTGATATAGCAAACATAGAACCTGTAAGCCTGGCTGTACCATCTCCAAATTGTTCAAGACTGGCCTCTTCTACTTCATAGTAGTTAGTACTTGAGCCCGGGAACTGTTGGCTTGTCCAAAATATTCTTGGTCCACTCTGAGCTGGATTATTCATATTTTGAACATCACAAAACTCATAACCCTCTACATTTTGAATGATTGTTTCTTCACATTGCACATCTACTGAGCCACATTCAGTTGTTGCACCAAAAGGAGTAAACTCAGGAACCAATGCTGTACAACTGAGCGATAAGTCATCAGGCACAAAGTCAAAAGTTGGAATTGAATTATTTATAACAGTAATCGTTTGGGTTGCAAAGCTCTGATTACCACATTCATCTGTCGCAGTGAAATGTCTAACCAATGTAAACTCACCCTCACAATCTCCCGCAGTTTCCACCTCTTCAACTTCTACACTTACTTCTCCGCAATCGTCAACGGCTTCGGCCATATCTAATACCAAATCATCTCCGCAAAAAGCTTCGTAGTCAGCAGGGACGAAAACAAACTCCGGTGCTGTATTATCTGAAACCTCTATTGTCTGAACATGTATTACTTCATTTTCACATTCATCAACCGCTGTGAATGTCCTAATGATTGTGAAGCTTTGAGGACAAGCGCCTTCTTGTATTTCATCATAAACAGAACTAACTACATCGCCACAGTCATCTGTTGCAGCCAATGCTTCGGCAGTTGGGATGTTATCGGCACAATCCAAAGTGAGATCTGCCGGAAGTTCTGTAAATACGGGAGGTGTATTATCCTCAATGATTATTGAAGCTTGATAGTTTGATTGATTACCACACTCGTCTACTGCTGTGAAATAAACAACCTGTGATTTGGCCAAGCCGCAATCACCGATAAACTCAGACGGATCATAACTATTAGTTAATTGTACCGATGAACATTCATCCACCGCACTAAATGAATCTAACCAATTACTTATTAGGCTTTCTAATTGAGGGTCGCCACATTCGATAATAAGGTCAGAAGGTACCTCACCTGTTGGAGGTGTGTTATCAGTCAATGAAATTGTTTTAGTAACCGGAATACCGTCTCCACACGGACCTGGTGCAGAGAAAGTAACATCAACAGATACTACACAAATATCACCATCTCCAAAGCTGCCTTGTTGCAGTGCATCAAGTATTTGTTGTGCTGACTTATCGGTAAAAATTTCTGATCCATTACAGGCACCTGTAACCACTGCCGAATTAATCCATGATTGAATAGTAGCTAAATTATTGTCATCGGTACAGTCAAGCAAAGGCGCTTCCGGCACTATGATTTCAACACTATCAGAACCCGTAATGGTCAAAATAGCAGAGCATGTGCTGAGATTGCCGCAATCATCACTCGCTGTAAATGTAATGACGCGCTCTCCACATTCTACAGTTCCTGTATAATCATTAGTAACCGTAGCATCCCCGCAGTCATCTTCTGCCATTACACTGTCTAACCAACTTTGGATGGAATTTTCAAAATTTGGATCACTACAATCAACCATCAAATCTTCTGGACAACCTCCACCTACTTCACATTCTAATTTGCCAAATTTAAAGTTAAAGTTCATAGCAGAATTAGAAGGTGGGTTAGGAGTAGACCAATCAAACATGACATTACCTGTAATCGTAAATCCTGACTCTAAGTCTACACCTGTAATCACAGAATTGACAAACTTTGTAGTTGATGGATTTTCATGACCAAATGTTTGATTAATAGCCTGTCCATTGACATTGACATTACTGATGGTGACACTGGTCTGATTTTGAACTCTTGCATAGAGAAAAATCCCATCAATATCCAAAGGAAAATCAAAGGCATTGGCAGGATTGTATTTTAAAATCCTCTGTGTAGTACCTGATGTCACAGTATACACTAACCTGTCATCGCCGGTCGAATTAGGATCGTAAACTATCTCGAAGGCTACATTTTGACCTTTTGGCCATGTCAAATGCCCTTCTGAAAATGTATAGTACGGTGACACATTATGTATATTCAACTCATGCGTACCACCTTGAGCATTATTACCTATACGCCCTTCAGCAGAAAACAAAAGAGATTCAAACTGTGACTCTGCATCTGGTGCAGATTCAAAGTCTGTAACCGCCAAACCAGATGGCCAGCAAGCCTCGCCACCACCTGAAACAAAGCTAGGTGGCGTGTTATCTTCAACTGAAATAGTCTGGGTTAATTGTGTGACATTTCCACAATCGTCTGTTGCTGAAAATGTACGCAATATTATAAAGCTTTGGTCACAGGCTCCTGGTAATTGTGAGTCTTCAAATGTTATAATAACATCACCACAATCATCTGAAGCAGTTGGCATTTCTACAGGTACTTCTGCTGTACAATCTAAAGTAATATCTGCCGGAAAGGAGTCAAAAACAGGAGCGGTTTCATCAGGGTTGAAATGTATCAATTGTTGGCAAGTTTCATAATTGCCACATGGGTCAGTAACCTTGTATGATCTAGTGACTATTAAAGGGTCACTTACACAGCCCAAACTGTTATTACTTTGATCCCCAAGCCATTCAACAATGTATTCTGCAGTAGGACACTCTTCAACAGTAAGTGTTACAATATGGTCTGTTGGACCGTGCTTAAGGGCAATATCTAGTGTCGTTAATTCTTGTCCTTCGGGGAGAGTAAATTCAAACTCTTCTACTGAACCGTTCTTAAATCCATTATTATGAGTGCGATTGAACTTTATAGAAGGGAATCCAGGATTTCCTCCTGTACCTATATACTCTACAGAGTAATTACCTAGTAATCCTGTATAAGTGCTATTATTTGGAGGCCAAACCGGATTTACCCCACTTGGCAAACCAAAAGCTACAAAGCTGATGTCATTGTTACAATTCTGTCCAGACGTCTGGGCAGTTTCTATTCTAAACTTATATGTATTCTGTCCATCTGACTCTGAGACACTTAATAATATGACTTCTCCACAAGGATAGTCAACAGATGCGCAGATACCAGCATTGATCTGTGGTACCTCGATTAATGAAATATCTGCTTCGGGAATTTCATCTCCACAGTCCAGGTAAATATCCGGAGGACATGAAATTTCAAACTCAGGGCAATTGTCGCTGCAATCAATTGAAGGTGTTTCCACAGGTATATCAATGAAACACTCTTCATGATCATTCCATATCCTAACAACGTGATTTTTGCCATGCTTCAAACCTGTAAAGGTTAGTTTTCCATTAATGACAGCTTCTTGGAACTCATGCTCATGAAACTCGCAGCCACCAAACTCGTCGCACTGCGCTATACTTCCAACGGTTCCATTTTGTATACCATTGATTTCAATGACTGCGTCATTATTGGGATAAAGACCATCACACGAGCCTTGATCGACTGTTATTAGTCCATGTGTAGGATAAACACATTCTATCTCGCAATCACAGCCTTCAATCTCAGCAGAAAACAAGAAAGGGTGGATTTCTCCACCTCCATTCATATTGAAACTTGAAGCAATAACATTACCCTGAATGTTAGAACTATTATTCTTGTCAAAGTGAGCATAGGGTGCATACACTGTGCCTATAAATGTCGCTGAGCCTGATTTAAATTCAAGGTGCGTTGTATTGTAAAAGTTAAATAGAATGTACCTGCCATCAGGTCCACCAAGACCGGCAAAATTGAATACATTCCATGAAAAACTGCCAGAGGCATCCACATTAACGACTAAAGGCCGACTAGCTGTCGGCTTGTTATTAAATGTAAAATTTTGGATATTTGATAATGCAGATCCACTTATATCCAAAACATTTGTCTTATTATCTTCGAGTGTTATTTTGACGGTTGAAGGTGGACTTTCTGGATTTCCTAATGGGTTATTATTGCCATCCAAAAGTTGAACATTACCACTGCATTCGGAAATACTGAATGATCTGTGTCTGTAACTTTCAAACACATTATAGAAATCAATTAATCCTGACTGACAAACAGTATTTGCATCCTGAAAAGTATTAGCACTTATACGAGGAAATGCGTTGTAAGCTCCAGGTGTAACTTGTAGATTAGAAGGGGCATTATTATTATCTTTGTCATAAACATTAGAGCCGGTGCAATCACCTATCTTGACCCAGGTATTATTATTAACCTGAAGATGACCGGATTGATATACCACCTTGCCTCCCACTAAAAGGCCTGTAGGATTGCTGTCTCCAGAACCAAAGAAGTTACCCGCATAATTGTTGGCAACCTGAAAATTCCCATCAACGGTCAAATTGCCACCGATAGCAACTGGCCCTTCTGACTCATTTGTCTTAAGCGTCGCTGAGTTTTCAACAAATACCAGAAAACCTTCACTCCCCTCGATTGGGTTAAATGGATCACAATTGGAGGATATCGACATCATTGCTGAGGATGTGCTACCATATCCTAATGCTGCAAGATGATTTACATATGCATCTTTGCGATCGAACATAGATGCCTTTGTTAACATCTTACTTTTAGTTGTCAAGTTATCCTTTCCAGGATTATTGTTACCGTAGACATTGGATGATATACCAATTAGGTATAGACATAGGATTGATAGTGAGACTAGGTACACTAGTCCCCTGTTGAAAGCTGCATAAGATTTCATACTAGTGGAAGTTTAAGCTCGTAATGCTGTTGCTATAAAAAATAGTTAAGTTTATTATCTGTAAGTAGCTTTCTCGGAGACATGACAAATGTAATAAGTGTAAAAAACCTATTAAGTGGGATTGAGTGAAGTTGACGCTTTTTTTAGTGAATACCCCTTTTTGGGTGCAAAAGCTACATATTTGACTTTTAAGTCATCAATTTGTGTAACAAACTGACATTCAGTTATATATAATAATAATATTTAATATATTGCTGTGGAAATTACAACGCACACTAAACCTTAGTGAGAAAATTCTATGGTCTGAAATAACTGTAATACCTCTGTAAAGTCGATAGGATAGATATTCAACCCGCTTAATGCATTAGCGGGATCAAAAAAAGGCTTATCCACTAAAACTAATTGTTACTTAACCCTGCCTGGTGTAGGCCTTCATAATTCATACCCATTGAAGCCGAATCCAAATGAATGCATGTCCTCAATCAAGCATAATTGAAATGATTTGTCACTTAAGCCACGAGGTGTAAAATGCTAATCACTTTATGAAAATAATATGACCCTACTTTATTCTAAGTTTTACGCTCCTTCTTTTTTGCTGCCGGGAACAATACATTGTTCAAAATGAGTCTGTAGCCGGGAGAATTGGGATGGAGCGATAAATCTGTCTCAGGATCCCCTACAAAATGCTGGTAATCCTCAGGGTCATGCCCTCCGTAAAATGTCCATTGACCTTCTCCGACTGTACCATGGATATATCTGACTTCGTTTGCCGGCTTGTTTTCACCGAGTACGATGACATTGGGTTTGATGAGATCTGCTGCAAAAGCTGTTGTCTGCCCCATAAAGCCCTTTACTGTTCTTGTATGGTTTTGGGTCAGCATTGTAGGTACCGGGTCCCACTTGGCTGAAAAGTCAAATAAGGTAAAGTAATCTGACTGTGGAGGCACTCTGCGTTTCTTGGCATCAATGTCAGAATATCTATATTCCATCGGGTTAGTACTGACTCTAAAGTCCCTAAATGCAAAGGTATTATCATATTTTAACTTCATATTGACATTGGGCTCCATAGGGTCACCATCATACATCTCTGCCGCTATGTCTGTGTCTGCTGCGGCAAGTGCTATATCATAGGTATCTGTAGCTGAGCACATGGCAAACATAAAACCTCCACCAATGACATATTCTCTGACTTTCTGCACTACAGCCAGTTTTAGCTTACTGACTTTGTCATAGCCCAGACTTTTAGCTAAAGCCTCCATACGCTTGACCGTTTCTTTGTACCAGGGTTGTGAACTGTAATTGGCATAAAACTTACCATACTGACCGGTGAAGTCTTCATGGTGCAAGTGCAGCCAATCATACTGGGGTAATTTATCTTCCAGAACTTCTCTATCGTATACGATGTCATATGGAATCTCAGCAAAGGATAAAACCATGGTCACAGCATCATCCCAGGGCTGAATACGCTCTCCTCTTGTATTAAAGTCAGGTGTGTATACAGCAATTTTGGGTGCCTTCTCTAGTTTGATCACATCTTTATTGACTTCGGGGTCTGCTATCTCTTGCTGTATCTTGGCAAACTGGGCATTGGCAATAACTTCAAACTTCACATTTCTCAAGAGGCACTCCTTCTCAAATGCCTGGGTATGCTGAAACGCAAAACTCCCTCCTCTGTAATTCAACAACCAATACACTTCTACATCGTATGTCAATACCCAATAGGCTATACCGTAAGCTTTCAAATGATTGGTCTGTCTCTCATCCATGGGGATAAATATATATGATGCCTTAGCCACCGAAAAACATAGAAACATGACCAATATGACTGCGCTAATTCTCTTTATCATAGTTCTTTACTTATAAATTCCATTCACTATAACGAACTGTTGTATATAAGAATTGTTACTTCGGAAGCTTATAAATTTTTATTAATCAGCTTGAAATTTGAGTATATCGAGCTAATGTATCAGCGATGCGAAGCAGGCCCTATGTCCCCAAAGCTACTTTGGGGGCATAGGGAGACCGACTGGCAAGGAGGGCCGAACGAACAGTGAGCTGCGTAGCGTAGCGACCTCTCATACCCAACCCCTTGGGTATGAGAGGTGATACCCTAAAAAAATAAAAATAAAAGATCTGAATATTCGATCGTCGATAAATAAGACAGGTCACCCTATTTGCGTTAGTAAATCCAAAGTCGTAATATAGCGGCTCGAATCAAAACAAGATTGACATTGAGTGATATATCATTTCAGTACCATCCGGCACTAATTCTTCTCATCTTGCTGGGAGCAGGAATCATATCTTCTATACTTTACTACAAGAATGACAGGCACAAAGAAATGCCAAAGTCAGTGATAAGGGTATTAGCGCTACTAAGATTCTTTACCATTGCCATCATTGGCATATTGTTACTTGGTTTGATACTAAAACAGTCAGCTACCGAGGCTAGAAAACCGATAGTCTTGTTTGCCTTAGATAACAGCTCATCTCTGCTCTATGGCCATGATACGACAGAGCTGAAGGCTATATATGAAGATATAAAAGGCATGGGGGAAGAGCTTTCAGAAGGAGACTACGAAGTCAAGACTATACTATTTGGCGATGAGTTCAGGCCACAGGATACAATAGACTTTGGAGACAAATCTACCGACATCGGCGAGGTATTTGATATGGCTTACGATATGTATGGTGCTGAAAATCTGGCAGCTATCGTATTGGCCACTGATGGCATATTCAATGAAGGGAGAGATCCGATATATGCTGCAGAGCGATTGAAAGTGCCTGTCTATTCCGTCATGCTGGGCGATACGACCACGCGCAAAGACTTAAGGATCAAGAAAGTCTTTCATAATAAGATAGCCTATCTGGGCGATAAGTTTACGGTGCAAGTTGATATCAATGCCCACAACCTGGCAGGGCAGTCCACCACACTGCGCATATCAGCTTACGAAGGCGGAAGGTATAATCTGATCCAATCGAAAAATATAGATATCAATAAGCGCGACTACTTCTTTACAGAGGAGGTGGTACTCGAGGCTAAAAAATCCGGTGTCAATAGGTTCCTATTTTCTCTTAGTCCACTGGAAGGTGAGGTCGCTACAGCTAATAATTCGAGGGAGATATTTGTAGAGGTATTGGATAACAGGCAAAAGATACTGATCCTGTCCCATTCACCGCATCCCGATATCGCCGCTATCACACATATACTAAATGCCAGGCAAAACTATGATATCAGGTCAGAATTGATCAGAGATTTTAAAGAGAACATAGCTGAGTTTGATCTGGTCATACTTCATCAACTACCGTCTACAAAGCACAATCTGGCTACATTGATGCGACAGCTTGATGATATGAATAAGCCCGTATGGTTTATCATCGGCAGACAAACGGATCTCAATCGGCTGAATCAATTGCAAAGTGCAGTAACCATAAGGTCCACTGTTGCCAAGCCCAATGAAGTCAGTGCTAAGATTAGCCCCTCTTTCTCTTTGTTCAATCTGGAGGAAGAGACTAAATCATCTGTATCGTCATTTGTCCCGCTCGCCGCCCCCTTTGGCAACTATACGGTCGGTGCCGGAACCAACGTATTACTTTACCAAAAAATTGGTCAAGTCGATACAGAGTACCCCTTGTTACTATTTCAAAATAGCGAAAAAGGGAAAAGAGCTGTCCTCACTGCAGAAGGCTTGTATAAATGGCGTCTCTACGACTTTTTGCTTCATGACAATGATCATATCGTAAGCGATATCGTGCAGAAAACAGCTACCTATCTCAATGTGAAAGACGATAAAAGACGCTTCAAAGCTTATACTTCAAAAAATATATTTGACGAAAACGAACCATTAATGTTTAGCGCAGAGCTCTACAACGAAAGCTATGAACTGGTCAATGAACCCGACGCACACATTACGATCACAAATGAAGAGGGACGGGAATTCCCATTCGTATTCAATCGACGACAAAATGCCTATTTTCTCTCACCCGGATTATTTCCGGTAGGTCAGTATCGGTTTAGAGCCTACACCGAGCTCAATGGTAAGCAGCTAGAGCACAGAGGACAGTTCAGCATTCAGCCCGTACAGCGAGAGATGTACGACCTCACAGCCAGACATGGTATGCTAGAGAGGCTTTCGGAAAGCTATGGTGGCATCGCGGTAAACCCCGGTCAGGCGCAGGAAGTAAAGGCGGCCATCACAGACAACAAAAGAATCAAGCCCGTACTCTACGAGACGACCTACACTAGCACCGGCATCGATCTGAAATGGCTGTTTTTTGCCCTAATACTCCTTCTAGGGCTAGAGTGGTTTTTGAGAAAATATCACGGCAGCTATTGATCATAGTTCCCTATTCCCTTGTATTCCTGACTGTCTCATGGGCAGTCACTAGTTGCGGGTTGCGAGTTGTTTACGCTTCGCTGTTTAATGTTTGAGATGCGCTACGCTTTCTCAAACGTTTACGCTGCGTGGACTTTATCCACTCCGCTGTTTATGCTTGAAGATTACTGTAAGCTTTCAAGTTTTTTGGGATAAAAGCTCCTTACTAACAAACTGCAGAAAAAT
>SLDF01000271.1 GCA_007125435.1 Saprospiraceae bacterium | reverse complement strand
CCTAAAGCTGTTTTTTGAAACCTAGAAATTGTCGTATTTGCAGATCCATCTGCTAGGGTAAGATCCTTTCCTATCGATATTTCACAGGTGTATGGATTAAGGGTATCAATTCTTTGTGGAAATGAATGTGGCATTGCCAGAAATTGAGCTAGGCAGATATGGCTGGATATAATCATGAGTATACCCAATATTATTTTTGAAAATTGTAACATTGAAGTGTTAAATTTAAATGGGATAATGCAGAAAGAGTGTTTTTTTATATCTGCACTATCCCAATTTATCGGCACAATTATCTCTTGACAATGAATTTATAATTTTGAGAAATCTCACCATTTAAAATATTAATAATATATAGACCTGATGGTAAATTTTCTACCTCAATTGCAAGCTGTTGATCGTGATTTGAAAACGTTCTATGAAACACAGTTTGTCCGGTCATATTTGTGATCCATATATCACACTTTCGGTTGGTTAAATTATCCATATCTCGAAACTCAATGTACAGTCGTTCGCTAACTGGATTTGGAAAAATACTTGCATCAAATGATTTTTTGTCCTCAATGGCCAATGATGATATATTCCAATAGTCTTCAAGAAGTGTATTCATAACAGAACCTTCATTGAGTCTGATATCATCAATTAGTGGTTGCATGTAATCCATATCACCGTCTAATACAATAAAGCATATAGGTTGATCAATATCATTGTAACATGTTTCCCCTAATGTAAGGTTGAAATTTAGCTGTCTACCAGATTGATTATATAGACCTTCCATGCCTTCCATAATTGAACAGTTAGTTTCTATCCCACTTACTGGAAATCCTTCGGGCAGTATCAAGTCAAGTAACAAAACCTCTGCCTGAACATATCTTTCGATATATATTGGCAATAGGATTTCATTAGCATCACCTATCTCTAAAGAGCCAAAAGTGAGATGTGTTTTTTCTGTTAGCTGCCTTGTGTTCAATTCTGGATCTACTAACCAGTTTACACCATCACAGTCAGTGCATTGACCAGTAACATCACCGAGTTTGACCCCTATCCAATTGGTATTCAAATGATCGTCTAGTAATGGGATGTATTCAATATGGTTATCTAATACAGGATAATGTCTTAAGTTTAAAGGCCACAATAGCATGTTAGCATTATATTCAACTTCGGGGATAAATCGCCATGCTTCAAATTGCATATCCTCATGCATATCACCGGTCTGCAAATAATAACTTATATGTAGTAAATCTCTATTGGTAATTTGACGATCTTGGTTCATATCTGCCGCTATATATTGCCAAGGATATATGAATTGATTTGTATGTACAATTTGGTAAAATACCATCCAGTAATCAGTCCAGGTAATGCCACAGAATGGATCACTTTCTTTATCGGCTGATAATATATATTCGCCGGAATTTATACCTTCGACAAGGTAATTACCGGACGAATTAGAAATATCCTCGTCGGATAGTGGCATGTCAAATCCCTCTGTACATACGTCATCAAGTGAAAAAATGACATTGTTAATGCCTAGATTAGTTGTGTTGATGCAAGGCGTAGACCCGGGACTGGGTTTATGCACTCTGCCGCTAATAGTCTCTCCCGGAAATGGACGAAAATTTGAAGCCCCAAAAAAGAGGTCACAACCAATTGGAAATCCTCCAGATATATATTCAAAATGAGGATCATCATTAGCACTTATGGATACTAATAAAGACTCGTAAGGTGGTGCACAGTATTTTAGTTGTAAGACTGTTTCACCATTCGTTAGTGATGCATTATTTGTAACAGCTTGGTAATCAAAATACAATTGATTATCAATAATGTCAACATCAAGTGTACTGCCTTGACTTATAAATGCGGGATTTATGGAGCTCATGATTTCTTCTTCTGCCCAAAAGACTTCTGGACTACCTGTAAGCGTAACTTTAAATGATAATTTATAGATAATATTGCCAGGAAGGTCATCGATCACAATATTGGTTTTGTAGCAGCCACATTCCAGACTTCCCTGGAATCCTTGTTCTGTAAGAGTTGCACATTGCTGACTATGTAATGTGGCAAAAGGGATGAAGAACATAACAATTGAGATAATCAGGGGAATATTTGCCCCCCCCAGATTTTCGAAATAAAATTCCAATTTTTCATAGCTTAAGTGTTTAAAATGGTTAAAGATTTGCCAATATGGCTTTTGGAGAAATAAGTTATAAAAACTTACAAATCAAAAATAGGTAAATATTTTATTTATGTCACGGTTTCAAGTGTTAAATTTTGATAAATACCCGCTTTTTGGTAGGATAGTTGTTTTTGGAAGGTAGGGCATTGTCGAGTTTAAGATTTATGAAGCAGCTTAGGAGCGCAGAAGCATAGGAGCTTAGAGGCATAGGAGCTTAGAGGCTTAGGTGTAGCCATTAATTATTTGACATATTTTTTGTATCGAAGAAGATATTCTAAGGTGTTTTTTTGGTCAGAAAGTCCAAGGTCTAAAGGTCAGAAAGTCCAAGGTCTGAGGGAGCAGAGGAGCTCAGGAGCATAGAAGTTTAGGAGCTTAGGTATAGCCATTAATTGTTTGATATATTTTTTATATCGAAGAAGATATTCTAAGGTGTTTTTTTGGGTCTG
>SLDF01000156.1 GCA_007125435.1 Saprospiraceae bacterium | reverse complement strand
GAAGGAACATAGCCTTAGCTACGTGACTGATGAACAAGGAAGTATAAATTAAAATTATCATGCAGCAAAATTGTATAATTTTGCGTTCCAGCCGCTGAAGGAGTTTTTAGAGGTAGCCTTATGTCACTTTGAGTGAATACCTGTAGAGCAATCAAAGAAGTGGTCCTGTTAAGACTTAATCTTGTTGTTGAAGTTGGATAGTCTGGTCGCTTTGGAATTTTGGTCCCTTGACCCTGAGATAGATGAGTGTCAATGATGCTGCACCCACATCTGCCATTGGAAAAGCATACCATATACCATCCAAACCAAAAAATATGGGTAGAATTAGCACTAAGGGTATGAGTAGAAAACCCTGCTTAGAAAGAGAAAGTATAAGGGCGGGAAACGCCTTTCCAACAGCCTGAAAATAAGCACTTCCCAATAAACTGATCGCCAGTAGGGGGGTGGCGAGAAAAACTTTACGAATGGCAGGGCTCGTAGCATCAATTAGTGCATTGTCATTGGTAAAGACAGAGATGATCGATGGTGCAAACAATAAAATAGCAGCGAAAATAATAAAAGCCAATCCACTTGCCGAAGTCATCGCTATCTTAATGATGGATTTGACACGGTCCAGCTTGCCTGCGCCAAAATTAAATCCGACAATAGGCACGAATCCCTGTGTAATACCAAGCACTGGAAAATTAGCAAACATCAATACTCTATTGATGATGCCGTAAGTCGATAATCCCAGCTCACCACCATAGTTGAACAATGAATTGTTGAGTACAATAGCAAGTATACTGATGGTACCCTGTCTGGCGAGGGTGACAGACCCCAGGCTACCTATTTCCTTGAGAATGGGAAAGTCTGGTATCAGATAGGTGCTGTTGATTTGCATCTGCGACTTCCCTTTTGTGAAAAACCAAAGTGCAAAAACAGCACTGGCCATGTAAGAAATGGTAGTGGCATACGCTGCGCCTTCTATACCCATATCCAGCCATACAATGAATATCGGGTCAAGTATAATATTGAATACGGCCGGGATGACCATGATCAACATCGCAATCTTGGGGTAGCCCTCCGCTCTGATAACATTGTTGCTCATCATAGACCATGCCAGAAAAGGAACACCAATGAGAATGATCTTAAAATAGGCTTCTGCCGGCACCAATGCTTCTCCTCGCCCACCAAAAACTTTCAATATAGGCTCCATGAAGGTAAAGCCAAGTACAACAAATAGTACAGATAATATCAATGTCAAAAGCACCTGGTTGCCAAATGTTCTGTACGCCTTCTCATCATTGTCCTTGCCAAACGCACGAGAAATAATGGAGGCGCCACCTACACCAATGGACATACCTATGCTGGAAATAAAAAAGGTAATGGGCAAGACAACTGTAATGGCTGCTATACCCAGGTGACCAACCCACCGCCCTACAAAAATAGTATCGACTATACCGTATATGGAGAGTACAAGGATACCTATCGATGCAGGCATAGCTTGCTCAAATAAGAGCCGGGTTAGCTTTTTAGTACCAAATTCTTCTCTCTTGTGTTTCATGTAGTGGTATCTGTCCCGGCATCTTTCAGCGAAGACAGCTCAAATGTAATGGCTTTTACCTGATAATTGTATATACATCCATTAACCTTAACCGGTTTTTAACGACAATAATTGTTTAGTCGAGATGATTAATGCATCGGTATTGCAAATATATGTATAAATTGATAAATGTTTAAAATGCATAAAACCAACGGTGTAAAGATCGAAAAATAATTTATATAAATTACTTTTATTTTACAGCGGTAAATTTTACTTGCGATGGCAAGTTGTTGTATTTTCGCGTTTTAAATTGAAAGCACATGATAAGACCACCTGAACGATACACCATAACAGCGGCTTTACCTTATGCCAACGGTCCCTTACATATAGGTCACCTGGCTGGTGCTTATCTTCCGGCAGACGTATATGCGAGATTTTTACGATTGATGGGCAAAGATGTAGCATTTATTTGTGGCTCCGATGAACATGGCGCTGCGATTACCGTAAAAGCTAAAAAAGAAGGATTACAGCCTCAGGACATCATAGATAAATACCATCATCTTTTTGAGGAGACATTCGCTAAGATGAATATCTCCTTTGATATCTATCACAGAACATCCTCACCCATTCACCACGAAACGGCAAAGGAGTTCTTCAAAACACTGTATGATAATGGTGAATTCGAGGCCATAGAAAGTGAACAGTATTTTGATGAAGTAGCCGGACAATTCCTGGCGGATAGATACATCATCGGTACATGTCCAAAGTGTGGTCACGAAGAAGCCTATGGTGACCAGTGTGAAAACTGTGGATCAACTCTATCACCTATTGAGCTTATCAAGCCAAAGTCTACGCTTTCCGGAGAGACGCCGGTCATGCGCAAGACAACCCATTGGTTTTTAAAACTGGATAAGCATGAAAAATGGCTGCGCGAGTGGCTTGAGACCGGAGCCCTGGACGGTATAGGTCTACATAATGTAGATGAATGGAAGAATCATGTTCTGGGTCAGTGCAAATCCTGGTTAGATGGAGGACTTCAGCCCCGTGCTATGACTCGAGACCTCGACTGGGGTGTAGATGTGCCATCAGAGATAGAGGGGAGCGAAGGAAAGAAGCTATACGTCTGGATGGATGCACCAATAGGGTACATCTCGGCAACTCGCCAATGGGCAGAGGATAATGGCAAGAATTGGAAGGATTATTGGCAGGATAAGAAATCCGGCATCATCCACTTTATCGGTAAGGATAACATCGTGTTCCACTGTATCATTTTTCCGGCAATACTCAAAGCCCATGGCGATTACAAACTACCCATCAATGTACCGGCGAATCAATTCATGAACCTCGAAGGTCGTAAAATAAGTACATCAAAAGGCTGGGCTGTATGGGTCCATGAATATATACAAGACTTTCCCGATCAGATCGATGTCCTACGCTACGTCATGATAAAAAATATGCCGGAGCAAAAAGACAGCGAGTTTACCTGGAGGGGATTTCAGGATGCCAATAACAATGAACTGGTTGGTAATTTTGCCAATTTTGTAAATCGTGTCTTGGTTTTGGTGCATAAATACTATAAAGGTAAAGTGCCTAAGGTAGATGAGGACGTTGAGATAGTAGGGTCAGACGGCGCATTGATGCCTTCTTTCATTGATTCAGAGTTGATGGAATTATTCGACAAAGTATACGAGCTGTCCAATTGTATCTGGGAATATGACTTCCGCGGAGCACTGCAATGGCTCATGAACATCTCGTCCTGGGGAAACCAACTCTTGCAGTCCAATGAGCCATGGAAAATCCAAAAAGAAGAACCCGAAAAGGTCAAAGTTGTGATGAACCTTTGTGTGCAAATAGTGGCCGCTTTATCCATAGCCTGTCGACCTTTCCTGCCTGAGACCAGTGAGAAGATGCAAAAAATGTTGAATCTCAAGGAAATCAAAGACCATCGTGAGCTTGTCAATATACAAAACAAACTGGCAGCCGGCCGATATCTGGTCAAAGCCGGTCATGTTGTGGGAGAGCCTATTCATCTATTCAGCAGGATCCCTGATGAGGTTATCGATGCGCAGATTCTAAAACTAAAATCAGCTACAAGCGCCATGACAGATAAGAAAGAAAATAGCCCTCAAGATGCCGAAAACAATATGATCCAATTCGATGATTTCACCAAGATGGATATTCGCACCGCCACCATCACTAAGGCAGAGCGCGTACCCAAGGCCGATAAGCTACTTAAGCTTGAAGTCGATCTAGGTTATGAGACTCGCACCATAGTCAGTGGAATTGCAGAGCATTTTGAGCCGGACAGTGTCGTTGGTAAGAAGGTGAGTGTGCTAGTCAATTTACAACCGAGAAAAATAAGAGGCGTTGAATCCAAAGGCATGATACTTATGGCAGACAGCAACAATGGTACCTTGGGCTTTGTAAGTCCGCCTGAAGGCTGGGAAAATGGCCAGGCCATAAGGTAAGCCAATATAACCTTATCACTTAGTCCTTGTTACACAACATGACATCAAGCTATCGTATATGCTCAGAAAGTATTATCCTGTCGTATTAGTTATTGGATTTGTCATGACTGCCTTTTCAGGTTGGCGCATGTATGATCTATTTATGGACCAGGACTTGTGGGGGCATCTACCTCTATTCCTTTTCGTTGGATTATTCATATTCATCGTGGGTCTGGTTTTTCGCAAAAAGCGGAGACATGTTCACCATAGAAGATGGCTGGCATTGTCAATGATATCTGCGGCATTGCTGTCCCTTGGTTTTCCACCATTTCCCACTACATTTACTATTTTGATAGGCTTTGTGCCTCTCTTCTTTATAGAGCGTGAGGTGATGAAAGATGAGCAGGTTAAAAATCCATTCGGCACACTTGCTTTGTATGGTTACATTACGTTTGTGCTGTGGAACATACTGACAACATACTGGGTCGCTAATACCGCTTTAGTAGCGGGAGTAGTTGCTATCTTGGCTAATGCCTTACTCATGCTGGTTCCCTGGATGACATTTATCGTATTTCGATATTTTGTGGGTGATCGGACAGCCTATTTTACATTCATTGCATTTTGGATAAGCTTTGAATATCTCCACATGCAGTGGGAAATCACCTGGCCCTGGTTGACTTTAGGAAATGCACTGGCAGAGTATGCATGGCTGCCTCAGTGGTATAGTTTTACCGGGGTATTTGGCGGGTCCTTGTGGATATTGATGAGCAATATTTTCTTTTTTGAAATCTTGCGTCGAAAGATGGAGGGACGACTCAGTGGTCGCCGTCAGCTAGCACTTGGACTGTGGATATCAGTACCTGTCGTCATCTCCATTTGGATGTATCAAAGTTACGAGCCCAAAGGAGAGAAGGTAGAAGTCGCCATCATTCAACCCAACTTTGAGCCGCACTATGAAAAGTTCAACATGTCCTCACGTGAGCGGATGGATACTTTGGTATCGCTTACTAAACGGGCACTTACGCCGTCGACCCATTATTTACTCTACCCTGAGACCGTATTCAATAGTGTCAATGTCGAACAGGTGGCTGAGTCCTATGAGGTCAATATCATTCGTGAAGTGATCAGTGCATATCCTTCCCTTTTTTGGGTAAGTGGTATCAGTGGCTATAGGATATTTCCAAGATTTATTCCGAATAGGCCCAATCTTCGTACATCTGTTAGAGGTGACGAGACTGTGTATTGGGAAGCTTACAATGCCGCTTTTCAATCGACATCAAATTTGCAGGATGTACAAGTATATTTTAAGTCAAAACTTGTGCCGGGTCCGGAGATATTCCCTTATAAGAAACAGTTATCTTTTCTCAAGCCATTGATCGAGAAGCTTGATGGTACCATTGAGGGCTTAGGCACGCAAAGCGATAGGGCCGTATTTGTGAGCAATAGATTTGCGATTGCACCTGTGATTTGCTACGAATCCATATTTGGTGAGTATTCCAACGGATATGTTCAGAATGGTGCACAGGCCTTATTCATCATGACCAATGATGGTTGGTGGGACGACACCCCAGGGCACATACAGCATTTGAAGTTTGGACGGCTACGTGCTATAGAGTCGCGCCGTGATATAGCCAGATCAGCCAATACCGGTATCTCTTGCTTCATTGACCAGAAAGGTCGTATCAAGCAAGCTACCAGATATGATGAAGCCATAGCCATTAACGGCGATATCATGATGAACGAGAGTAAGACTTTTTACGTCAAATGGGGCGATTCCATAGGCCGTTTGAGTTTGTTCGTTTCGTTTTTCCAACTCCTCTACATTATTTTCGGTATCCTCAAAAAACGAATGAAAATCCTCTGACTATAGGGTATATTTCAAAATGTCGTTTTTTCTGGTCATGCATCAGCGATGCGTAGTGGGTCAAGAGCGTATGCGAGTGAGTCCGGAGGACCGAGCGAACAGCGAGCCCCGGAGCGTAGCGACCCGATGACGACAGGAAGAGGGTGATGCCCAAAGCGACAAAATGAAATGCACCCTGACGATAAGGAATATTATTTTTGACTCTTTTCCTTCTCTTGCTTTTTGTAGCGTCTGTAAAGAATAAAACCGATCACAAACAGCAAAGGACCACCGATATACAGTAGTATGTTATTGAAGTCCGTAAAATCAATTGGCGCATTAGGCGCAGGAACTTCCCGAGGTCGCTGCCCCATGGCCATGTTCCCCATGAATACCATCAAAAATGTAATATATCCTCTAGTGTATATAGATAATTTTCTCATAGTAATGTAATTGTAATATTGGGTATTTTGTTTTGGGCTTGCCTCCAACACTTTCGGAGGCAAGCCATAATATCTCATCAAAACATGTAGCACTCAGGAATAAATATAAGGTCATCTGACAATAAATAAAAGAGTCTGTTATATTTGCAATAGAAGAAAGGTGATATATGGAAGAAGATAAATCAGCTGAGACGAGACTGCCGGCAACCGATAAAAAGTTTTTGGAAGTAGAAAAAATCATTGCGTCGAAGAATAAAAATTTACTAAAGTGGCTACCCGGATTTTTGCTTAATTACATCAAGCGTATAGTGCACGAGGATGAATGTAATAGGGTCATGCGTCGACATGGTCATCTTTATGGTCTTGAATTTGTGGATAATCTGATAGAAGATTTTGGTGTCAATGTGCATCTTACCGGTGAGGAAAATATCATTACTGACAGGCCGATCATCTATGCTGCGAATCATCCACTTGGTGGATTAGATGGTATTGCTTTTATGTATATACTGGGTAAGTATAGACAGGATATACAGTTCCTGGTCAATGATATTTTATTGAATATTGATAATTTGAAGCCTTTGTTTGTGCCCATCAATAAGCACGGCCCTCAAGGCAGGGAGCGAATAAAGAAGATAGAGGCGACTTATGCCGGCGATTTTGCAGTTTTGCAGTTTCCGGCTGGTCTGGTGTCTCGAAAGATGAAAGGAGGCAGAATAGAAGATCTGGAATGGAAAAAAAGTTTTATAAGTAAGGCCAAGAAGTATGAAAAAGATATAATTCCTGTCTTCATAGAGGGTAGAAATTCCAATTTTTTCTATAACTTGGCAAGGCTAAGAGGTAAACTGGGTATAAAGGCCAATCTTGAAATGTTTTATCTCGTGGATGAGATGTTTCAGCAGAAGGGTAAAGATATAACCATCCACTTTGGCGAAGTTGTCGAATACAAAAGATTTGACGATAGTAAGACTGAGCGAGAATGGGCAGCTTATATGAAGGCTAAGACCTATGCCATGGACCCGAACAAGAAGTAGAGCATGAAGAAAATTATTGATCCTGTAGATAAAGCATTGCTGGAGAAAGAGTTGACAGAAGATCGATTCTTAAGGCATACCAATAATGGCAGTAATCTCATATACGTTGTGAATCATCACAATGCACCAAATGTGGTCCGTGAGATAGGCCGTCTGAGAGAGGTTACTTTTAGGGATGCCGGTGGAGGTACGGGCCTGGAGATTGATCTAGATGATAATGACACCTGTGAGAAATGCTATGATCAGCTGATAGCCTGGAGCCCTGACGATAAGGAGATAGTAGCTGGATATCGCCTTATAAGATGTGATTTTGCAGGATTAAGGGAGGATGGCTCACATAACCTATCAACAGCACATCTTTTCGAATTTTCAGAAAGATTTGTTGAGGATTATTTGCCCTACACTATAGAGCTCGGCCGGTCTTTTGTGCAGCCCATGTATCAACCGGTAAACAATAATCGCAGAGGTATATTTTCTCTTGACAATCTGTGGGACGGACTTGGAGGTGTTGTTTATCTTAATGACGATATTAAGTATCTCTTTGGTAAGGTGACGATGTATACACACTACAATAGAGAGGCAAGAGATTTATTGCTCAGCTTTATGCATTATTATTTCCCGGATGACATTGGTCTGGTCAATGCGGTAGAGCCGCTGCAGTTGGAACATGATATGGGGATAATGCAGAGACACTTCCATGATCTGGATTATAAGGCCGGTCATAGATTGTTGACTAGCATGCTGAGAGAACTAGGTGAGAATATACCACCTCTTGTCAATACCTACATGAATCTGTCTCCAACTATGAAGACATTTGGTACAGCTATCAATGATGAATTTGGCGAGGTGGAAGAAACCGGTATCCTTATCACTATTGATGACGTCTACCAAACCAAAAAAACCAGACACATCGAATCC
Organism: Saprospiraceae bacterium; assembly: GCA_007125435.1. Classification (GTDB taxonomy): domain Bacteria; phylum Bacteroidota; class Bacteroidia; order Chitinophagales; family Saprospiraceae; genus SLDF01. The sequence goes on along the minus strand of SLDF01000156.1, from coordinate 20,549 downwards.
TATCCAAGAGATAAGACCTTTGCAAAGCCTGAGCGTAAATCACAGTAGACTCGGGCCATGACATAAACTCTTACAACCTGCATTTCAAAAGTAGGCTTGACAGTCAAACATATGCAATGATATTGTCGTGCTACTTCATTAGTTACTTGTAATTACTAATATTTTTTTGATAAGTCAGGCAACGCACAGGGCTTCTTTTTACTCTGTTGTAAAAGGACACAGATATCTTTGACAATAAGAATATGGAAGATGATAAAGCTTTGGTAGAGTCTTGCCTTTCCGGTCGAGAGGAAGGGTATAAGATGCTTTATGATCAGTACGCTCCGCTGCTGTATGCACAGTGCTTGCGGATGATGCATACTGAGTCATTGGCCGAAGATGCCTTGCAAGAAAGCTTTATAAATATTTTTCAGAATATTCATCAATTCAGAGGAGAGAAGCCGTTATTGCATTGGATGCGGCGCATTGTCACTACAACTTCGCTGCGGCTGTTGAAGCGAAATCATGCTGTTCATTTCTCTGAACTGAAGGAAGTCCACCATAGTGTTGAAGATGAAGATGTGTATTTTCATGAGGATGATGTGGCATACATACTTTCCCTAATCAAATCTCTTCCCATTGGCTACCGCACCATTTTTAATCTTTTTGAGATAGAGGGATATAGCCACAAAGAAATCAGTGAACTATTGGGCATCGATATAGGTACATCGAGGTCTCAATTGTATAAGGCTAAAAGGATCTTGCAGTCCAAACTGCAGCACTATAAAAATATGGTAAGTTAGAAGCAATGAAAAAAGTACAAGCACCATGGAGACAATGAACAAAGTAATAGAAAAGAAATCTCAGTTATGATGAATATTAAAATGTTGTAATGATGGAAAATGAAGGATCAGCATTTCAATCTGCTCTGAGGAAGGCTGCGCATGCACAAAGGGCTCAACCACCCGTAAAAGGGTGGATAAATGTCAGGAAGGCATTGAAGAGTAAAGGCGTATTGTACAAAAGTAGAAGAATGATATGGTTGCTGTTGCTGCTAAGTACTGGACTCATCGGTTATTATTTATTCAATGATAGCTCTACGAGGCAAAGCACATCAAGTCATACTTTTTTCAGCTTATCATCTTTTGTGATTTATCATGCCGAAGAGGATACATTAGGCATGCAATCTGCAAGTTTGACGCTGCATGACACTGATATGTTTGCGGAACGACAAACAGGTATGATGGAGGATTTAAGCTCTGTACCAGATAATGTAAAAGGTCTGTCTGCTCACATGCCAATTCATTCTTCATCATCGCTAGTGGAATATGAAGAGGACGATACACTTGAATCTGCGCAGGAAAACTATCTTGAGCCCACTACCGAAAATGAAAACTTTGACACTACACCTCTATCACTAGAAAAAGATAAAGCAGCCGGTCTTGATAGAGAAGAAATGACAATACTACAAGAAGGGGTAGAGCAAAGGCCACTGTTAGAATTTAGTCAACTTAAAAGAGAGAATGTATCTATTACACTGCCATTAATGAGTCGTAGTCTTCTTGTAAATCAGGAGCGAGTAATCTATTACTCAGATGTGTACTTTGGTTCAGGGCTTCCCTCTAGACATATGGTAGCTTCATCGACTGAGTTGGAACCTTATCTTAATCTCAGAAATGAGTCAGAATCAGACATCAGTTGGATAGAGGCGGGTTGGCGACTCGGCATTCAAGTAAATAGGTGGCTTTTTGACCTGGGTGTCCAGTATGGTCAGATCAATGCCTTTATGCAGCACACCTATAACGATTACAGGCGAACAGTGGAAGTGCCTACATTTGACAATAGTGGACAGCTTATAGCATTAGATACGATGACGAGGTTTGGCACTAGAGAACGAATAGTGCGTAATACATATCGTGAATGGAGCTTGCCTATGAGGATAGGATATAAGTTTTTGGACAGGAGAGTTAGTTTATTAGCATTCATTGGTATACAACCGGTATTTGGGCTTCAACCTCGAGGTGTCATTCTGGATCAAGGTCTGAATGATTATAACCTTGCAGAGGATAACCTTGGCTGGTTTGACACCGGAGTCAGGTGGCAGGGCATGGGTTATATACAAGCAGAACTACCCTTTTCTTCAAGACTATCCTGTCTCATAGATGCTGGGGCAATAGTAGGTTTTAGTGGTCTTCATTCGGGAGATAATCCTATCCAACAGCGGTATAATATAGTGAGGGGGAGCATTGGATTAAGATATTATTTAGGAGCTCAGGCAACGTCAATCCAGTTTTGAGACTCTTTATATATGATACCCATATGGTGAAAAGAAGCGCTTCACATTCTTTAAACCCAAATTAAGCATTGGAAATTCGTAATGAGGGTTAAAATCGACGAAGGAGATTCACGAATACCATAAAAAAAAAGCAATATTAGTAAATGGTAAATAAAAAGTGATTTTGTGAATGAGCTACAGGCGACTCTATGGTGATTGGATAAAATCAAGCGTAGCGCCTTATTTTGAAGTCCTTTAAAGCCGTAACTGATTTTCTCATGCATAATTCGATTTAATTCACACAAACTAAAGTACAATCATGAAAATTCAACCCTTTTTATATTTCTTATTGGTCGTTTCTTTTTTGACCTTGATGTCTTGCAAGAAGGAGATGGACACCTTTACGCCACATCCAGTTACCGGAAGCCTTGATAGAGGTAAGCAAGTACAAGCCAGGATAAGTGGAGGCGTTTATAATGCTGAGGGTCAGCCGTTGACCGGAGCTAAAGTGACGGTTGGCCAAGACGTTGTTTACACGGATGATAATGGAATCTTTGTATTGAGTCCTGCTAAGGTATATGACCGTATTGGTCATCTTGTTATAGAGCATCAGGGATACTTTACCGTACCTAAGTCCTTTCAATTGGGCAATAGTAGAGATGTACACATCAATACAGTATTGTTGAAAAGAGAGCAGACCGGTAGCTTTGAAGGGTCAGCTGGAGGTGAAGTGACAGACCGAGGATTGCACCTTGTTTTTGAGCCGGGGTCCATAGTCGACCAATCCGGTAACCCTTATGATGGACCTGTTCAGGTTTATACTACTGTCATAAATCCGGACGATGAATATTTTGGAATGATGATGCCGGCTATGCTATTTGGCGAGCGACTGGATGGTTCAGGCGTAGTACTTGAAACTTATGGTATGATAGGAGTCGAACTTACATCACCTTCTAATGAGCGACTTCAGGTCAGAGATGGGCGAACAGTGAGGACGACCATGCCCATTCCCGATTCTCAATTGGGATTCGCACCATCAGAAATACCGATGTGGAGCCTCGAACCTCATGCACCTTTCTGGGTAGAAGAGGTAATGGCGTATCGCGAAGGGAATAGCTACGTAGCAGACTTGCCACATTTTTCGTTTTGGAATTGTGATGTGTCAGTACCTACAGCGACCATAAATTTTACTATTGTCGATGAAGATGGGAATGGACTTGCAATGCAATTAGTGAAAATCGAGATAGCAAGCACTGGTACGATTGTTGGTTTTCTGACGACTGATGATGCAGGAAGTGTGACCAGATTTGTTCCGGCTAATAGAGAGTTGAAGGTTTTCATAGATACCCCATGTGGATTTTTAGAGATAGCAGATATAGGTCCTTTTGCACCAGATAGTAATACTGACCTGGGTGATATCGTCTACATCCCTGACTCAGAATTGACGATCATGAATGTAACGGGCTCTTTAAGAGACTGTGACGGGGCTGTTAATTTATCTTCATACGCATTGATCAAGTATGCCGGCATTGATGAGCCTTGGATATTTCCTTTAGCGGTAGCATTTTCAGATGATGAAGGCAACTTTGCTGGATCGTTTTCGGCTTGTTCTCCACAGGGTCAGGTTGAAGTCACAAGTGTTGACCCTGTCAATGTCTTACAATCAACACCTTTTAACACGATGTATGATCAAAGCGTCACAACAACCATTGAGGTAGGACAGTTGCTAGCATGTGATGAATTTGATTATTATATTGATTTAACAATTGATGGCAATAATGTCTTATTCTTAGATAGTATCGTGACTACATTTGCCGGGAATGGTTTGTTGTTGATTGCCCAGGCAATTCATTCATTTGATGTTGGAAAATTTCACGGGGTGTACTTGGTTTTTGCAGGGCTTGATGGTATCCCTATAGAAGACTGGATTATAGATGAACCATATGACATGGGCATTTTAGGGTCCGCAAATCTTCATATCGACGACATGAATCAAATTGGTGCTCAAGACAACGTCGATAGTGAATTAGTGATAACTGAGATAGATTTACCCAATAAAACTCTAAAAGGACACTGCACCGGAAATACTTATAGCACTTTCGGTAATGTCCCATATGAAATTTATTTTAAGCTGCCGATACCAGACTAAATGGCATTCACTCAATAATATAATTCAAAACGCACAACGCCCAAATCTGTAAAAAGTGCATCTGCCGATCTTGTTTTTGGTGGATGCACTTTGATTTTTTACTTAGGGCATCACCGAATATCCACTCCTCCTCAAAGCTTTGTGGAGGAGTGGATATTCGGTCGCTATGCTTCGGGGCTCGCTGTTCGCTCGGCCTCGATTTAGCAGTTGCTACATCGAGTCTGGCTCCGCTTCTCTACGCCACCCACTACGCAGCGCTGATGCAAGTCTAGTACAGAGAAAAAAATTACCTGTTTATACTTATAAAATTGATTACTATTATGACTTGCAACTCATAATGCGATTTGATTGTTAATCATTTTATGAGCAAAGAGCAACAGAAAGAAGACTTCATTAATCCTATAGATAAAGATAAAATCACAGATAAACCGGGACTCTTGGAATACGGTCACCATAGTGGGTCCGCACTTATCAAGCCAGTTGATGCAGGTAAGGTGAAAGGGCGAGCGTTATCAGCTATGTATGATCAGACAGATATGCAATTGGCTCAATTAAAACAGCAAATTGATCTATTAGCCAGGCAAGCGCAGCACATCAAAGATAGAGCAAAAATATCTGAGAAAATTTATAAAGCGAGAATGTCTTTTGAGCCTTTGATTGGTCATACCTATTATTTGTACGAGAATACATCGGGTGAGTATGTGCTTTCTATGATCAAGCCCGACGAGTGGGGGCGCAAGAAGCCTTATTTTTATATCGCTACCACCAAGCTTTTAGCTGATCATACCTGGGAAATCCTAGATCAGGACAAACCCATACAAATAGATGATGAATAAACTTTATGCCATATTTGTCGATAAATCATATCTGTGCGTATAACATTATCATAAATGACTTTCGGAAATAGACAGGTTGGTCTATATTTGTGGTCAACTAATTAAATCCAAAGTCAGTGAGTGTATTAATCTTTCTTGTTGTCTCGTACGTCTTAATGAGTTTAACTCTATACCCCTTATTCAAAAAGGCTGGTGCATCGAAGCCGTCAGATGCGTATATTCCGGGAGTGAATTTTATTAGATGGTGTGAGGTTATAGGTCAACCTAAGTGGTGGGCGGCTCTGCTATTAATACCTGTAGTAAACATATTCATTTTCGTTGGCATGGCCGTTGACATGGTAAGGTCATTTGGTAAGATGAGTTTGGGTGATAGTGCCCTCGCAGTCATCTATGCGCCATTGTCTTTTTACAAAATTTCAAAGGACGACAATGCTAAGTATGAAGGGCCTATTGTTCCGCGAGAAAAGGAATTCAAGAAAAACCTACAAGAAGCCAGAAAGAAAAATGATAAAAAAGCGTTAGCCAAGCTTGGACGATCACCATTTCACAAGAGTGGTGGTAGGGAATGGATAGAATCTGTAGTTTTTGCTGTATTTGCAGCGGCATTCATAAGAATGTTTTTGATTGAAGCCTACATGATACCTACATCTTCCATGGAGGGTTCATTGCTAGTAGGTGATCATCTCTTTGTCAGCAAAGCCCATTATGGAATCAGGACGCCGATGACTGTTTTGCAAATTCCATTACTGCACAATACCATACCATGGGTAAACAGCGAAAGCTATTTGAAGAAACCAAGTTTGCCCTATTGGAGGATTTTTAAATTTCAAGATATTAAACACAATGACCCGGTAGTTTTTAACTATCCTGCGGGTGATAGTGTCTATGTATTTCCTGATCGTAGTTACAGTGCTCAAGATGCCAGAAATAATCCTAATTTGGCTAGAGCTGCTGCCCAAATGGGCATTTCATTAAAAACCAGACCTATTGATAAGAAGGATCATTATATCAAGAGATGCATTGGCCTTCCTGGAGATACCCTGGAGATAAGATCGGGGCAGGTGTACATCAATGGTAAAGAAGTTGAAAATCCGAGTAATCTTCAGTTTACCTATATCTTGAGGGATCCCAATAAGACATTAGATTACCAAAAACTGGCAAATCTAGGTGTGTCACTTTATGACGTCTACAATGGTTTTGAGCAAAATTTATTTAATCTCGATCATGCTCAAGTTGAAGAGATAGTAAAGCTTTTTCCAGAGGTTGTTATCGAGAAAGTAGATAGGGGAGAAGCTAGTCCCGGTGCCTATTTTCCTAATGATGCTGAATATGGTAAGGATTGGAATGTGGATAATTTCGGCCCAATTTACATTCCAGCTAAAGGGGAAACAGTTAAAATTGGTCCCAAAAACATCGCGCTATATAGACGTGTCATTGGTGTATATGAGGGGCATAAGCTTGAAGTCAAGCAAGGTAAAGTTTATATTGATGGAGAAGTAGTGACAGAGTACACATTTGATCTAGACTACTATTGGATGATGGGAGATAACCGCCACAATTCTGAAGATAGTCGTGTATGGGGATTTGTACCATCAGATCACATAGTTGGAAAACCACTCTTTATCTGGTTATCTACTAAGCAAGGGAGTATAAGAAATGGACTCAGATGGAATAGAATGTTTACAAATGCAAATAAAATGTAGTGTATCCGTATTTTCTGGCACTCATTTATTCCAATCCATATGCACAAAATAAAGCTTAAGTTTGAAGGTGAAGTCATGTTTTCAACGACTATGACCGTCAGAGTTTCTGATATCAATTACGGTGGTCATGTTGGGAATGACCGCTTTGTGAGTATTATTCATGAAGCAAGAGTCAGGTGGCTTAATTCTATAGGATACAAATCTGAGTTAGATATAGATGGATTGGGCTTGATTCAGAAAGATCTAGCTGTTGACTACAAAAAAGAAGTGAAGTACGGACAAGACCTTACTATTAATTTATCAGTTGCTCAAACATACCGTTATGGGTTTACTCTGTTTTACAGATTGTCAGCTGAAGATGAAGAAGTTGCAGTTGCTTTTACCAACCTTCTATTCTACGATTATTCTAGCCTAAAGTTATCTCATATACCAGACGACTTTTTATCAAATATTTAGACAATAATTTTATTGGAGTACTTATATCAAGTTGATCAATAGTTATCTTTGCAATGTAGATTAACATATATGTTAAATAAGAATGTGGTTGTACTGGACAGAGAGATTTAATATTATGTTAATATTTAAGTCGATATGTTAAAGTCGTAGAATTATAATATTTGCATCAAATTAAATTATCTAAGTATGAAAAGTAGAATTTTACTAGCAATCACATGTTTACTTGGATTGGCTTTTAATCTGCAAGCACAGATTACAACCAGTTCACTCACAGGTACAGTAGTATCTAACACAGGCGAAGCTCTTATAGGAGCAAACGTTGTCGCTGTACATACACCTACAGGATCTGAGTATGGTGCAGTGACTAATTTGGATGGCGTGTTCAACATGGTTAACATGCGGGTAGGTGGCCCGTACAAAGTTATGGTAACTTACGTTGGATATGAACCAGAAGAGGTTGAGAATGTATATTTGACTCTAGGGTCAGGAGCAAACGTTAACCTGGTTTTGGTTGAAACAGGAATGACTTTGGATGAAATTGTTATTTCCGGTAAGCAGGATGGTGTGTTTAACTCAAAACGTACAGGTGCATCTACAAACCTTAACGATGAATCTATCAATTCACTACCTACCATTACAAGAAGTATAAATGATTTTACAAGACTTACTCCTCAGTCAAATGGTAATGCTTTTGCAGGAACAAATAGCAGATTCAACAACTACACGATAGATGGAAACATCTATAACAACAACTTCGGTCTTGGAACTAGCCAGTTTGCAGGTGGTAATCCAATATCACTTGATGCTGTTGAGGCAGTAAGTGTTAACCTGGCTCCTTATGATGTCAGGTTTGGTACATTTACAGGTGCTTCTGTTAATGCAGTTACCAGATCTGGAAGTAATAAATTTGAAGGATCTGTTTATGGTTTCCTTAGAAACGACCAAATGATTGGTAATAGAGCAGGTACTTTTTCTGTAGATAAGGATACATCGCAGAATACCATTTGGGGTGTTCGCTTAGGTGGGCCAATTATTAAAGACAAGTTATTCTTTTTTGTAAGTTACGAGCAAGAGTCAGAGTCAAGACCTTCATTTGTAAAACGAGCGGCAAGAGAAGGTGAAACACCTGATGGTCTTACAATATCAAGAGTGCCTTTATCAGAAGCGAACTTCGTAAGAAATTCACTTCAAGAACTTTATGGATATGACACGGGAGCACCTGATGGTTACCCTTTCGCCTCTGAGCAGCAAAGGCTAAATATTAGATTGGATTACAACATCAGTAGAAATCACAAGTTTTTTGTAAGATATAACAGATTCAACTCATTTTCAGATGTTCCTACGAATGGAAACTCTATTCGCTTTATATCTACAAGATTTAGAAACACGTCAAGACAAGGTATAGAAAATATTAACTTTAGAAATAATAACTATACAAATGATCGATTAGTTCAGTCTGTTGTTGGTGAGCTTAACTCAGTCTTTGGCAACAATATTTCTAACCAGTTTAACATTGGTTATACCTCAATTGCGGATCCGAGAAGAGGTATTCCGGGAGGACAAGACTTCCCATTTATTGAAGTTTTGGAGCCGGATGCTGGAGGGAACTTGTTGTATTACATGACAATGGGTAATGAGTTGTTTTCAGTTGGAAACTTATTGGAAAATAACGTATTTAACGTTACAAATAATACTACTATATACGCAGGGAGACATACAATTACCGCAGGTGTGAACTTCGAGTACATGACATTTGACAATGCATTTAACCCAGTATTTAATGGGTTTTATAGATTCATTGGTTATGATAATTTTGTAGAGGCAGTAATCAATCAGAACCCTAACGTGTTTCCAGATGCCTTTGCAAAAAGTTTCGCATTGGATGGTTCTAATACGCCTCCTACTGATAGAACCAGATTCGGCCAGTTAGGACTTTATCTTCAGGATGAAATTGACTTGACACCACAGTTCAGATTCACTGCCGGATTAAGAGTTGACTTACCATTCTATCCGATAGATTTACCAAATAACCAACTATTGGATGACCTAGATAAGAGGTTTACTAACATTAACGGTGAAGAATTTACACCAGATGTTAGCGCATTTCCTACTGTGAATCCGCTTTGGTCTCCAAGAGTTGGATTTAATTATGATGTGTTTGGTGACAGAACATTCCAGCTAAGAGGCGGTACAGGTATATTCTCAGGAAGAATTCCATTTGTATGGTTATCTAATCAGGTTAATGGCTCTGGTGTTGTGAGAGGTGGTATTGGGTTTGAAGGAGATGAAGTTGTAGAGGCAGGGATCAACTTTGATCCGGACGTGACAGCTCATAATCCTGAAGATCCTTCTCAGACACTTTCAAACGAAGTCAATTTAACTGATCCGGGTTTCAGGCTCCCTCAAGTTTGGAGAACCAACATTGGTGCTGATTACTTATTACCTTATGGTATCACTGCAACATTTGACTTTATGTACAATCTGGACGTTTCTACTCCTGTTGCATATAACCCTGTCTTGAGAGACCCTGATGGGATTACTTCAGGACCGGATCAGAGACCTTTCTGGACGGATATTGATGATTTGCCAGGTTATTCAAATGACCCTGACTTTAGAAATGTATTCTTATTAACCAATGCAAATAGAAGAGCGGACTACTATGCCGCAACTGTTCAATTGTCAAAACAATTTGGTACAAACTTATCAGTTATGGCTGCATATACACACTCAAGAGCGCGTGATCTTGATGCAGCCGGAGGATCTCAAGCCATTTCATTATGGAGTGCAACTGTGCAGTCAAATAGGAATGACCCTGAATTAGCGTTTGCAGGTTTTGATATTCCTCACAGATTAATAGCTTCTGTTGAATATAGAACAAAGAATACGACTATTGGTCTATTCTACGAAGGATCTAATGGCGGCAGGTTTAGCTATGCATTTGCCGGAAACTTTGGCGATGCTTCTAATAGATTAATCTATGTTCCTAATCAAGCTTCAGAACTACGCTTCGAGGAGTTTGCACTTGGAGATCAAACTATTACGACTGAAATGCAAGCTGAAATACTTGATGCTTACATTGATCAAGATCCTTACTTGAGTACAATCAGAGGTCAAATCGCTGAGCGTAATGGTGCTTTAACACCTTGGGTTAATAGGTTTGACTTGAGGATACTTCAGGATATTAACTTTACAGGAGACGCCAAGAATAAGCTTCAGTTGTCAATTGATATCTTTAATCTTGGAAATTTACTCAATAAAAACTGGGGTATGCCAAGATTTGCATGGCAAAATAACCCACTTAACTTGAGAAGAATTGACCCGGATGGTGTACCTGTGTATAGAGTGACCACAAGACCAGGAACGTCAGACCTTATTTCAGACACATACAGATTCCCGGCACCTAATCAAATATTGAGCTTCGCATGGAGAATGCAAGTTGGTGTAAGAATTTTATTCAGTGAATAGGGATAAATAGTTATTTAATATATATTAAAAAGAGAAAGTCATGGTTATGTGGCTTTCTCTTTTTATTTTTATGACATCTACTGAAATTACAAGACTTGATTTTCTAATATAAAAACAACACTATGAGGTCAATATTTTACATGTGTTTAGTCGTATTCACCTTTCATTTATCTTCTGCTCAAGTTATAATTACTGAGATTATGTATAATCCACCGGAGCCGGGAATGGATACACTCGAGTATCTTGAATTTTACAATAACTCAAATGAGCCTGTAGATATGACAGGGTGGACATTCACTGAAGGATTGAATTATACTTTTCCTGAGTTTGTACTAGCGGCTGAGAGTTATATTACAATATGTGTCAGAGAGTCTGCATTTAGATCAGTTTTTGGCGATGATATCCCCGTTTTTGAGTGGACTTCCAGAGCTTTGGTTAACGGAGGGGAGCTGCTTGAAGTAGCTGATGCTGATGGCAATACAGTCATTAGTGTCGATTATAAGAGTGGAGCTAATGGATGGTACACCGAAGCTGACGGAAATGGGGCATCTTTAGAACTATGTAATTTCGCAGGAAATCCAAACGATAAAGAAAGTTGGCGACCATCTGAAAATCCACTAGGTGTCATCATCAATGAAAGAGAACTCTTTGGTACACCAGGAGCGGAAAATTCTGTAGAATGTAGCGTAGAGCCTGACCATATTATAGAAGTAGGTTCATTTTTCTTCGATCCTGAAGTGCTTACCATACAGCAAGGTGAAACGGTGAGGTGGATAAACACTGGAGGAAATCACAATGTAAATGGTAGCCGAGATATTTATCCTGATAATCCGGTTTCATTTTCTAGTGGTAATCCATCATCTGAAGCCTGGACTTATGATTTTCTTTTTTCTGTACCAGGTGAATATACTTACAGATGTGATCCTCATGCCGCTCAAATGGTTGGTATGATTATCGTGGAGGGTGAAGAAGAGCCTGAATTGCCGCTTTATAGCATTGGTGCGTTAAGAAGTATTGATGCTGATGGTGTTGGTGATTCAGTTGGTGTCGAGTGTGCAATTATAGGTATTGCTCACGGTATTAATATCCGCCCTGAAGGCTCAGGCATACAGTTTACATTGATTGACACAGATGGTGACGGCATAGGTTTATTTAATCCAGTAAATGATTTTGGGTATAACGTGACAGAAGGTGATGAACTCAGGGTAGAAGGTACAGTTGAGCAATTCAGAGGACTTTTACAGATGAATGTATCTGGTCTTGAAGTGTTATCTGAAGGCAATGAGCTTATGACACCTTTAGTTGTTACAGAACTTGGTGAAAATACAGAGAACCGATTGGTAACTATTGAGAATGTCTCTGTCGTAGATCCATCTGATTGGACAAACAGCCCCGGAGGGTTTACTGTAAGAATTTCGAATGCATCAGATGAATTTGAAATGCGTATCCCCCGAAATGCAGAAGTATTTAATGAGGCACCGTCTGAGTCATTCAATATTACCGGCATTGGTGGACAATTTTCTGCTACGGCTCCTCCATTTTTGGATGGCTATCAAATATTGCCAAGATATAGTGCAGACTTTGACTTCATAGTGTCTACACTTGAACACATACAAATAGAAATGTCATACTATCCTAATCCGGCTTCAGACCTTATATTTCTAGAGTCAGAGCAAGAGTTTGAAAGGGTTGATGTTTATGATATGAGTGGTAAGTTGCTAGTGCATGAATTAGTGACTGAGCGCCAGGTACAATTAAATATATCCTCATTAAATCCCGGGCAATACATCATGACAGTATTTACGAAACAAGGTTTTGATAATGTTAAGATACAAGTTATAAAATAATTGAATGGGATTTATGGATAGAAAGCCTGTTGAATAAGATCAACAGGCTTTTTACGTTTACTAAATATACATGTTCAATTCGACTCATTACGGGGCATTTCAAGATATCGATTTTTTCGATCTTGCATCAGCGATGTGAAAGGGTGGCGACATCAGGAGCCAGACTCTGCGCAGCGATAGCGAAGCAGAGGCCGACCGTCTAGGGAGCCCTGAAACGTAGCGACCCGAAGGGTGATGCCCAAAGCAATAATATGAAATACGCTCATTCAATATTTAGGTAGTTTTGTTGTTGAATGAATAGGTGAACGGAATTTAAAAACAATAGTGATTGAAAGTTTTATATGGAAACTATGAAGAATACAATTGGATATGCTTTTTCAGGGGGAGGGATTAGAGGAGTTGCACACCTTGGTGCATTAAAAGCCCTAGAAGAAGAAGGGCTAAAACCCGATGTCATATCTGGGACAAGTGCGGGTGCAATAGTAGGCAGTTTGTACAGTCATGGATATAAGGCTGAAGAGATTCTTACATTTGTGAAGTCACTTCAATTGATAAAAGTAATAAAACTTGGATGGCCTGTAAAAGGGTTTGGATCATTAGGGTATTTGATCAGGGCGCTAAGGGCATTTAATGCTGACTTAAGTTTTGACAATTGTCAATGCCCACTGTTTATTACTATGACCAACCTGCATACCGGAAAACTAGAAGTCAAGAGAGAGGGGGATTTGCTTAAATCAGTTGCTGCTTCTTGTGCCATACCGATGGTTTTTGAGCCCATTGAAATGGAGGATAAGCTTTTCGTTGATGGTGGTGTTGTGAAGAACTTGCCGGCATCCATCATCAGAGATTACTGTGATATACTTATTGGTTTTAATGTCATGCCATCTTTGGAAGTATCAGCTGAAGGGTTACGTTCTTTGGTAAGTGTAGCCGCTCGTACTTTCGAGATGTCCATTTGGCGAAATCAGGATGAGGATATTGCTGTTTGTGACCATCATATAGCGATAAAAGGTTTAGATAGGTATAGCCTATTTAATCTAAGTCAAATTGATGAAATATTTAATGCAGGTTACGAGGCCGCTCAAAAAATGCTGCCTGAAATCTTATCATCTTTAAATATAGAAGCAGAGGGTAGCGTCGTCTAAGTTATCTAGACTTTGGTCTTCTTCTTTTTCCTCCGGTTTGGCCGATCATTCCTCTATTGCCGGGTTTCAAAATACCTCTATTGTTCATGGCCTTTTCAAACTGCTTGATCTGATCTTTAATGGTTGGTTCAGTAACTTTTAGCCCCTTTATTTTTTTCATCTGAATAGTAGCCTGTTGCCACTTATTTCTCGAAGCGTAGAGATTGGCCATTTGTAGTGTTACCATGGCTTTTTCATTGTCAGAATTGAGTCCTATACTTTGTGCCTTTTCCAGCCATTTCTCTGCGGCGTCGTTATCCTTGTCATTTAGAGCTATGTTACCCTTGAGCATGTAGTAATAGGCTTTGTTTGCAGAATATAATAACTTAGGGAAAAAGGTTAACGATAATCGTTTTTCAGCACCTTCAAAGTCCATAGATTGGATCATCATTGCTGCTGATTGTACTGTACCCAGTATGAAATACCCGATTATGAATATCAAAAATGCAATGTAAAATACAAATCCATACCAAAAACCAAAGGCCAGATGCAACCATAAGCCCAAAGCTAGTGAAACGACAATTAAAACAAACCTAAGATAAATATTTATTGATAGCATGTTTCTTCTTTATATGACAAAAATACAAATGTTTTCATAATATGAATTGTTTTGCATATATATTGTTGCAATATTTGATTGATGATACCTTTCACTACCTTTGATTGGTATTTTATTTGAGTGGTAATATTAAATGATTACACATGAGAAGTTTATCGATGTGATTAGAATAAAAATCATTATTAGGACTTTTGACATCCTTCAATAATCCCAGAAGTGATACCACAGAAAAAAACAACCTTGTATCTTCGTCAAATTGGTCAGGCTATTCTTCTCTTTATATTGGGGCTATATAGTGTTGACAGTTATTCATACAATATAAAGATATTAATCCGATGAGTCAGAATAATGGTAAAATAATTGTTGCACCAAGTGTTATCGCTGGTAGAGGTGTGTTGGCTACAGAAGATATAGCTGCTGATGAACTGATCGAGGTATGTCCGATTATCATTATCCCGGCAAATCAGGTTCAGATTATTCACAGTACTGTTTTGCATGATTATTACTTCCTTTGGGGAGATGATGAGCAACAAGCTGCTATTGCACTGGGATACGGCAGTATGTATAATCATGCAACGCATTCTAATGCTGCATATGAAATGGACTATGAAATGCTGACCATAGATATCTATGCTCTAAGAGACATCGTGGCAGGCGAAGAAATTTTTATAAACTACCACGGAGCTAAAAGTGTTGACGAGGATCTTTGGTTTGAAGAGTAATGATTCGATATCGAGAAAATAGTCATCATACTATTTAAGCTCCGATTAAACCACTTTTGTACTATTTTTATTTAGAATAAGTATAAATAAAGTTATATTTGCCACTCAAAAATAGTAGTTAAATGCATAAGATATTCATAGTCATAGCCGTAGTAAGTGTTATTCTTTCCAGCTGTCAAATCAATCCTAAAAAAGGAGATGATATAGTTAATGTCTATACACATAGGCATTACGATACAGACCAGAAGTTATTTGATAGGTTCACAGAAGAGACCGGTATCAAAGTAAATGTGGTCAGTGCCAGTGCGGATGAATTGATCCAAAAGATGGAGTTAGAGGGCAGCAGTTCACCGGCAGATGTTTTGATCACCGTAGATGCAGGTCGTTTGGCCAGGGCGCAGGAAAAAGGCCTTCTTCAGCAGGTTGAATCAGATATCTTGAAAGCAAATGTGCCTGGTCACTTGAGACACCCCGACGGATATTGGTTTGGCTTGACATACAGGGCACGTATCATTGTTTACAGTCTAGACCGTGTTGATGTTGAGGACTTATCCACTTATGAAGATCTGGTAGATAAGAAATGGGAGGGAAGGATACTTACCCGCTCCTCAGAAAATATTTACAATCAATCCCTCTTGGCTTCTATCATAGCCCACAAGGGTAGTGCCGAGGCAGAAACGTGGGCTGCAGGCGTGCTCAAAAATATGGCCAGAAACCCTAAGGGAAATGATAGGGATCAAATCATTGGTGTTGCATCATCACTTGGTGATATCGCTATTGTCAATACCTACTATGTAGGACTAATGCTCAATGATAAAAACAAAGAAATGCGAAATGCTGCTGAAAGTGTTGGTATCTTCTTCCCTAATCAAGAAGATCGTGGCACTCACATAAATATAAGTGGTGCTGGAGTTGCCAAACACTCTCCAAATCCTGAGAATGCAGTGCGATTTATAGAATACTTGTCCGATAAGACATCTCAAGAACTCTTTGCTCAAGTCAATTACGAATACCCTGTAAATGCTGAGGTCGAATGGAGTGATCTTTTCAAAGAATGGGGGCAATTCAAAGCAGACTCTCTCAATCTTTCTAAACTGGGAGAGCACAATAACGAAGCCGTCATCATTTTTGACAAAATCAACTGGAAGTAACTTCTCAAAAACTTGTCTATCCACACTGAGTCCAAGATGAAGTACAGTGAGAATGTGTAAAAGTGCGATGGATAAAAAAATCTGGTATTGAAGATAGAGAAAAGGAAAATTTATTGGTGGAATAGCTGGTCGTGGACTTCCATAGCAATTTTGTTATTGGTATCAATACCGCTGTTAACTATTGTCTTCAATTTATTTACTAAACCGGGTGAATCGTGGTCGCATCTTTATAAGAATCTTCTTGCAGGCTATTTTTTAGAAACTTTCTTACTGCTGCTGGGTGTAGCGTTCTTTACTTTTGTGCTAGGTGTAGGTACTGCCTGGATAGTAACTAACTTTAACTTTCCCGGGCGTAAATATTTTGAGTGGTTGTTGATTTTGCCGTTGAGTTTTCCCGGGTATATTATGGCATACACCTACGTGGGTGTTTTAGATTTTACAGGTCCTCTTCAATCGTTTTTGAGAAATACACTTCAAATATCTTTGGATGGTGGTGCTTTAGACATTATGAATATGCCCGGAGCGATTTTTATTTTATCCATCACCTTATTTCCTTATGTATTTCTCATTTCTCGGGCTTCGTTTCTTCAACAGTCAAGAACGTATCAGGAAGCAGCAGCTATCTTAGGGAAGGACAGGTGGCAAACCTTTTTTAAGGTTGCCTTACCATTGGCACGTCCGGCTATTGCCGGAGGTGTTGCTTTGGCCTGCATGGAGGTATTGAACGACTACGGCGTAGTCAAGTATTTTGGTGTCAATACCTTTACTACCGGTATATTCAGGGCGTGGTTTTCTTTAGGTGACGCTACATCTGCTATATATTTGGCAGCCATCCTTTTGGTATTCGTTTTTATCATTCTTTATCTGGAAAGTTGGCAGAGAGGAGGGAAGCGGTATAGTTCTGAAGTGACCATTAATCGTCCTTTATTAAGGGTAGACACTTCATTGCCAATTAAGCTCACTTTTTCACTGATCATGACGGTTATTTTTTTAGTGAGTTTTGGAATTCCTTTCTTGCAGATTCTCAATTGGACAAGTATGACTTATGAGGCCATCTTGTCAAGTGACTTTGTGTACCTTGTGCTTCGAAGCTTTGGATTGGCCTTGATATCTGGTGTTGTCATTGTCATTGTGTCCATAATTTTGTTGTACACTCTTAGACTCAATCCATTTTACAAATTGAAGTATATTGTTAAGATATCTACCCTAGGATACGCTATACCCGGGGCAGTTATAGCCGTTGGTATCATGATACCGTTTTTATGGTTAGACAAGTGGTTGATTGGTTTATTTGAGTCGAGAACACAATTGTTTTTTACAGGGACATTATTTGTAATGACTTATGCCTATGTCGTCAGGTTTCTTGCGGTAGGATATAATCCTATAGAATCGGGTTTTCAGAAAGTTGGAATCCAGGTCAATGAGGCCGGCAGGCTTTTAGGTGCAGGTTCACTCAAGACACTTTGGAAGGTAGACCTGCCACTTATCAAATCAAGTATGATCAGTGCAGTATTGTTGGTCTTTGTTGATGTTTTGAAAGAATTGCCGTTGACGCTCATATTGCGTCCGTTTAATTTTCATACATTAGCCACTAAGGCATTTGATCTGGCCACCAATGAAATGATAGCAGAATCGGCTAATGCAGCACTGGTTATCATTTTGACAGGTATTTTTCCAATAATTTTCTTGAATCGATTGATCAGAAAACGAGAATTTTAGTTTAAGTAACATGGCAGTACTAAAGATAGAAGGTCTAGATAAAAGGTACCATGAGGCTGATAAATATGCCGTCAAGGACATTTCTTTTTCTGTGCAGGAGGGAGAGATACTTGCCTTAGTAGGGGAGAGTGGATCCGGCAAGACCACATTGCTGCGCCTCATCGCAGGCCTCGAACACCCAGATGCCGGCTATATAGAATTATCAGGCGATAAAATCGTAGAAGGACATTATTCCCTCAGGCCAAATAAGCGGAAGATTGGATTGGTCTTTCAGGATTACGCCCTCTTTCCACATCTCAATATTCTGGACAATGTCAAATTTGGTATCAGCGGACCCAAAGCCGAAAGGATCCAAAAGGCAAAAGAAGCCATAGCGCTCGTAGGCCTTAATGAAAGCGACCAGAAATACCCACATCAATTGTCAGGTGGTCAGCAGCAGCGGGTGGCATTGGCCAGGGCGATAGCGCCTAATCCGAAAATTCTCCTTATGGATGAGCCTTTTAGCAATCTCGACGCCATGCTCAAAGATCAAGTCAGAGAAGAGATCAGACAGATCATTAAAAAGTCAGGAGTGACTGCCATTTTTGTGACGCATGATACTAGAGATGCTTTGTCCACTGCGGATAGGATCGCCATCTTACACCGAGGCTATCTCCAGCAGATTGACCACCCCCGGTCACTTTATGATACACCGATCAACCCATATGTAGCCAACTTTTTTGGCAAAGTCAACGAGATTTTGGCGGAGCCGGTCGAGGATGGATTTTTTACAACCTTTGGCTTGATAAAAGACACTCGTGCCACTGAGTTTACCGGTAAGGTTAGGATAATTTTTAGGCCTGAGAATGCCGACGTGTGTCCCAATCCTCAGCAAAAACTGATCGGCAATCTACTCAAAGTTGCCTACTTCGGCGACCATCAAATGGTCAAAATTGCCGATGGTAAAGGTCAATTCATCAATATCAAAACCAACAACAAACGCCTTTTCAACGGCTCCGAATACTTATGCTTTTCTGTAGATCAGTATGAAATTCATCCAATCTGATGGCCCTTCCCCTGCACATATTTATGGAGCATAGAAGTGTTACAAAAGGTCATAAAAGTCAGCAAATTGCTTTTTTGACTATCATATATAATGCAGATAAAGAAAAATTTGTGTTTTTTTCTGATAATTATGTAATTTTGTGCTAATCTATTCGTCATTGATAATGAATTGGATTTTCACAGATTACAAGTTAAATTAATTATACGTATGAGACTTATTTTCACATTAGTATTGAGTGTAGCGATGACTGCTTTTGTATCAGCTCAAAATGGAGATTACGAAGCGCACAACGAAGGCTGGCTAGTAAAAATTGACGAAGCTTACGCCGAGTCCCAAAAAACAGGCAAGCCTATCATGGCTAATTTCACAGGTAGCGACTGGTGCGGCTGGTGTATCAAGTTGACCAGAGATGTGTTTTCTAAAGATGAGTTTAAAAAATGGGCTGAAGACAATGTGGTCCTTCTAGAATTAGACTTTCCAAGAAGAAAACAATTGCCTGCTGATCTCCAGCAACAAAACAATTCACTCAGAGAGAGCTTCAAAGTTACAGGCTATCCGACAGTATGGGTATTTGACCTCGACAAGAGCGAGGAAAATGGCAACTTTACTATCAATGCACTCGGCAAGACTGGATACAACAGATCTGTAGAAGCCTTCATCACACAGTGCGACGAAATGATCGAGCGCTCAAATAGAAGTTAAAAGAATCGATTTACAACACATATAAGGCTCTCTTGAGTGTTATCGCTCAGAGGGTTTTTTCTTTTGAGCGTGCCCCTTCGGGTCGGGCTATCCGCTTGTATTCCCGACTGTCTCATGGGCAGTCACTATGTATCTAGTGGCTTCCTCCGGTCGCCCCTATCTCCATGTTCCTGCTATCCATTCGTCAGCCACTCATATCGCTTCTATCCCTCACGCGTTAGAGAGTTTTTAGCTTCAAGCTATAAGCTGCTAGTTAGATGTATTTTGTATACCCATGAGATCAGCATTCGCCTCATTCCGGCTGTTTAGGTAAACGATCGGCTATCTCCTCCATTTGCTGTTGACGCTGCGAGCACTACGTGCTCTCCACTGTTTAGGCTTGAAGATCACAGGAGGCTATCAAGTATTAATGGAAATGCGTTACACCTTTTGAGATTTCAGGCTGCGACTATCCCGATAATCCAGGATAGTCATATTCATTCTAAAGATGCTGATATAATTCCATATCTCATCCTGGGAAATCTTAACTCGAATTATGTACTAGATCATCGTAATGAGGGTTCGACTGGAGATAAAAAAGAACAATAAAGATTATCGGATTAATCATCTGTGCTTGATGATTTGATCAGGAGTCTGTTTTTTTGTCTGGAGCAGTTAATTTTAAGATTTGAAAAGCATTCTTTGTTTAGTTTCCAAATAGAGAGCAGTCGACGCTGAGCCGAGGGCGGCTCAGTTCCTTCACTATTTGCTTGACATT
>SLDF01000347.1 GCA_007125435.1 Saprospiraceae bacterium | reverse complement strand
GCCCTCGGCTCAGCATCGACTAAACCTCGATTTAAATCCAATACTAAGAATGCTCTGTAAATCTTACAATAAAATTAAAGCGACTCTGGCTCGGCGACTGGAAGAAGCCGAACATCATCTGAAGAGACACTCCATAGAGATGTAGTGAATACAAGCGAATAGCCCGACCCCGCACGATAGTAAGGGGGCACGCCCGAAAACAATCAATGCACTACCAAAACATCAATTTAGCCGTAAAAAGAGGCTAATGCCAACTTTCAAAACTTAATGATATAGGCATCATCTACCTCACTGGTCAACATGTCGCGGACCGAATAATGAAGGTCTATGGAGTGTGCGTTATTGTACAACTTATAGTGGAGGTCAGTCTCCACGCTGTGGATGGGGTAGGGCAGATGGTAAGATACCTTAATGTCAGAAAATCCCATGACGTCAAGCATTGTATTGAGTTGCCCTTCGTCAAGGCTTTTGTACATCTCGACCACCTCTTCACTTTCAAAAATATCGGTCAGCATATGAGGGTCTGAGGGCTTGGAAAGAACTCGCTGATCGAGGTCGAAGTTGATCTTGTCGTCGAGCAATGATGTCTGCTCTAAATCCTGAGGCTGAAGCTCTGCCTGGTCGTCCATTAGAGCTATCAGAGTGACTAACTCAGCACTGATCAAGTTAACCTGAGACAGTTCGTCAAACCGTATGATGATCGATGATTGGGCTCTATCCTGGGCTTTGTCGATGTCGAAGTGGAAGGTAATCCTTTCAATATACTCTGGATGGCTCAGTTGATCAAAAGCTTCATCGGGCAGATGTGTGAAGATGTGTATTGTCGTATCTACTTTATCCATTTGGAACAGCTCACCAATCATATCTTTGAAAGTGTCCTTCAGGCTCGGTGGCTTGCTTTCAGTTTCAACTTGAGCAAGGTTTTCTTCTTGATCTTTCTGCTGATCAGTACTGTGGTCTGATATAGGATTTGTAGTCTGGTCGTTGCCATTGACATCTTGTCCGTCAGACGAAAACATGCCTTGAAGACCATACATCATGGGGCCTATGTCTACAGAGTAGGTGAGCGTACCGCTGCCATCATCAGCAAACATATAAGAAGTGTGGTTGGATGCACACCCGACCGAGAGGGTAACCACGGCTAATAACCATGTAAATCTTGTAAGGAGCGTTACTTCGCTTTTCATATCGAATTCTATGTTATTTATATAGTTTAAACATAAGATATCATCAAACTCGATTGAATAGAAATCATATGACCTACATGATGGCTTCTATAACCTGATCTTCATTGATACCTTCGGCCTCAGCTTTAAAATTTCTAACGATTCTGTGTCTTAAAACGTATTTGGACACAGCTTTGACATCTTCGATATCAGGGGCGTACTTACCGTGAATAGCAGCATGGCACTTCGCTCCTAGAACCAAGTACTGTGAGGCTCTAGGCCCGGCACCCCATGAAATGTATTCGTTGACCTTTTCGGATGCTTTTGCGGTATTAGGTCTTGTCTTTGCAACGAGAGAAACGGCATATTCCAGCACATTGTCTGTGATTGGAATTTTCCTGATGACTTCCTGATAAGCCAGTATTTGCTTGACAGTCACGATATGACTGAGCTGGGTCTCAACATTAGAAGTCGTTGACTTTACGACGCTGATCTCTTCTTCGTAAGAGGGGTAGTCCAATGGGATATTAAACATAAATCTATCGAGCTGAGCCTCAGGTAGGGGGTAAGTTCCCTCTTGCTCGATTGGGTTTTGAGTAGCTAAGACAAAGAATGGCTTTGGCAAAAAGTGTCTTTGGCCGGAGACGGTTACTACTTTCTCTTGCATGGCCTCCAGCAGGGCCGCCTGAGTTTTGGGCGGTGTGCGGTTGATCTCATCTGCCAAAACAATGTTGGCAAATAATGGGCCTGGATTAAATTTGAAAGATCGGTCTTCACCTAGAATCTCAGACCCTGTAATATCACTAGGCATGAGGTCCGGCGTAAATTGTATTCTCTTGAAGTCCAACTCCAAGACTTGAGCTATGGTACTGACTAAAAGCGTCTTGGCCAGACCCGGCACACCCACAAGAAGGCTGTGACCATTGCTAAATAAAGATATAATAACTGCCTGCACGACTTTGTCCTGGCCGACTATGACTTTCCCTATTTCAGTTTTTAAGTCCTGGTAAGACTGGGCGAGTGCATCTACGGCCTCTACATCTGATTTATATTCTATCATGTATATTGTTGCTTATTTAATTGCGTTGCAAAAGTATAAAAATCAAGTCACTAACGAAAAGGAGATAAAAGATGTTTTAGACCGTTGGTAGATATTTGTAAAGCTTAGTGATTCGACTCCATTATATGATCGGCATTGTATAGCTTATTTTCTTATCTTGGGCATCACCCCGCTCCTTACGTCGCGCGGTCGCTTTTTAGAGTCTGAAAACAGCCATCTTAATGATCCCAAGTCTTGCTCTTTTGAGCAATCTCTTCGAAAAAAAATACTTACGTAGTCAGGCTACCCTTGATGCCATCTTCAAAGGCTAGACCGCTGCACTGCTTGATAATTTTACTTTATACTTCCTGCTTCATCGGTCGCGTAGCACTTGAGGCTAGGCTCTCTCTTCAGCACTCGTCT
>SLDF01000198.1 GCA_007125435.1 Saprospiraceae bacterium | reverse complement strand
CTTGTCGTGTCAGTGCCAAAGCTGTTTTCCAGAAAATTATCAAAGAAAAAGACCTCATCCTTTCTTCTGAATGAATAATTAACATTGGATTCTAAAGTGTGACCGGGTTGATCAAATTGGTAAATATGTGCCAGTGAAGTAGTCAATGTCTGATTGACTTCAAGTTCATCGTATTGCCACAGTCTGACTCTATTTCCAGTTGATTTATCAAAATAAGGTAAGTCACCAAGGTCATTATATGCCCTGTAATTAAATAAGCCGAAAAATGTCAATGTGTGTTTTTCATTCACATTCCAGTCCACACCTGTTTTGACATTATATATGGGCTGTGTTCTATTCTCCAGGAATTGTTGTTCTATAATTTGACCATCGTCAAATCTTCTTTCTATGAATTCATTGCGCATCATTCTTTGGTGCCATAGAACATCACCATTTAGAAACCAATTCACATTATCCTTTTTATAATTGATGGATGCCGATGGGTTTATCTTTGGTGTGAATTGATATTGATCTCTGATTCCGGGTAAGTTTTCTTGTTTGATGCCCAAAGCTCCTACACCGCCATTAAAGCCAACCTTGCCATTGAACCCTTCTTGTTTTTCTTTCTTAAATACGATGTTGATTATACCTGCCATACCTGTTGCATCGTATTTAGCGGATGGATTGTTTATAATCTCGATCCGCTCTACTGCCGACGCCGGAATGTTATCCAGACCTTCTTGCTGCCCAAACCCCGTCAATGCCGTTTGTTTTCCGTCTATCAAAACCGCTACATTCTCACTACCTCTGAGATTAACCTTGCCCTCTCTATCTATAGTGACACCAGGTAGGTTTTGCATGGCTTGTAATACAGAGCCTCCCAATTGTGATATATTCTCATCTATGCCAAATGTTTTTCTATCCAGGTCACCTGAGACTTCTTCTCTTCTGGCTGTGACCAATATCTCGGCGAGTGCCTCACTCTGCTCTTTTAGTATAATGGTACCTACATCGAGAAACTGATTTAGCCTACCTGCCCTTACCCTCAGAGTCTCCGTCGCAAAACCAAGATATGAAACCTCGATATAGTAATTGCCTTCTGCCAGGCCTTCGAATAGAAAACGACCGGATTCATTCGTATAGGTTCCCTGTACAAAACTGCTGTCTTTCTGATCAAATAAAGAAATATTTGCGAAAGAAACCGCTTTTGACTCAATATCATCTTTGACAACACCTGTCAGTTGAACATCTTGAGCAAATACCAAGGCTGATAAACTTAATAACAAAACAAAAAAGAGTGATTTATAGATATATACTTTCATTTTCATAGGGTCTAATCCGAATCAAGCTCCAACAACATATTAATTATGTTCCCGGGCTATCATAGTTTTTTAAATCTTCAATTCTATACTCGCCGTGGCCAAATACTCTTCCAATTCTAGTCCCTCTCCCAAGTATGCGTATCCCATTCCAATACTGTCCACAATCACTGTGCAAGTGAGCACTATCAAGAAAAAGCTGACCTCCGGGTTCGACAATCAGCTCTGCACCGGTAGGGAAAGACACTCTGCAGTTGATAGTCAAATGTCCACCATCTCCAACGACGAGGTGTCCTTGTAGGTCCTTTGAGCCATTCCATACAATTTTATCAGTGATGATAACGGTCTTACTGCTATCCAGATCACACCAGTTTTTCACTAGGAGATCCCTCTGAGCAGAGCGATGTCTGGATAAATTGGCATGCATTTTCCCAATCTGACATGGTGATAAGGCATTCTGTCGATTGTTATAATCCATCATATTGTTGGATACAGGGCCATCACATGGTGGAACACCCGTCTGGCTATAGCAAACGTTTCTATGAGGCGCCGTATCATCGCAGCCATCATAGCCGGTCCATGCGTGGGATAGACCTAGAACATGGCCGAGTTCGTGTGCCAGCAGCCCAGTTCCCGTCCAGTAGCTTTTATTCCCTGTCTCATAAAACCCACAAATTTTAATACTATTGCCCAATGCTATTCCAGATCTGTGACCCGAATAGGATGATGACGCTATACTATCCGGATGATGTGGCATAACAAAAATATTAATTACATTATCTGTCCTGGCGTATTTTTCAATGACTCTTCTGTCTGCATTATTTCGATTTTTTCCTCTAGTGACGATATAGAACAACTCATCGTCATAGTGGTGCTTCACGGCGCTTCTGTCTTCTGAATTGGGATCAGAAGTCCATTTGTACTGTATAAGCGTAGGTAGTACGGGAATATCGTTATTCTCAGGGAGTTCAAGTTTTCTATTATTGCGCATAGACCTGTTGACCGATTCTAATAAGTGCCATGCAAAACTCGAAGCCTCATCTTCTCTGAAGTTATTGGTACTATCAGTACTATTCATAAAATGAAAACAAACTTTGACCTCTCGCTCTATGAAGTGATCCAGATGAGAAGTGTCCGGCACATAACCTTCATATCCAGAACAAACAGCATTGATCCTTAATCTATTGTGAAACCTCAATTCCTCTTCGGGTGTATAGGGTTCTATTGTAGTAGGATGTTCTTCAAGTATTTCTGCAAGCTTTGGCGTGCAAAACCACTGAAAAACAATTAGTAGTAGAAATATAATTCCTCTATTCATTAAAGTTGACTTGACAG
>SLDF01000327.1 GCA_007125435.1 Saprospiraceae bacterium | reverse complement strand
GTTCAACAGTTTAAGTTGATTCCTACAATTACCGGGAATAATGGTGTGATGGCGACCATCAGAGAGGACTTTCTACCGGCGGCACCCATAAGCTTAAGTCCGGGTCAGACAAGGACATATACCTTTAATCAACTTCGCGGCTTCAATAGTAATCTTCAGCAAAGTGACCTGATAACTCAGGGTATTGACTTCGGCATCATGAATTCCTCAGGCCGATTACCGGAAGGAACTTATACGCTATGTGTTAAAGCCATTGAGTATGGCGGAACGGCAATATTATCCGGTTCTACAGGAGGGTGTTCCAGTTTCTTAATTTCTGCCTATGATCCACCGATAATTCTAATACCTCAGCACAACACCGAAGTATCAATGCCACAACCACAGTTAATAAATTTTCAATGGACGCCAAGTGGTATAAGTGGAAAGACCCGGTATACTATCAAGATTATTGATATGTCAGCCGTTAATGCATTAGATGCTAATGATGCTTTTAACAACCCGGCCATAGTGCCCTACTTTGAGCAAAGTAATATCTTGACATCTGCATTTACTTACGATATGAGTAAACCCAGATTATTCTTTGATCGATCGTATGCAGTACAAGTAATTGCCTATGACCCCGAGGGTAAAATGTCCTATAAGAATGAGGGCAAGAGTCTCGCACATGCATTTACCGTTAAACCAATAGGAGTTGTCATTCAGGATGGTTCGACACCGGGTCAGGGTAGTGGTATTGATCCTATTGGCGTATCGTTTCCCATAAAGGATAATGACAATCAAGGTGGAGGCGGGCCAACATTAGACCCTACTGATGCTCCAGATTGCATGAACAAGGATGCTTGTATGGTACAGTCACCGGGTTGTCAGGGCGCTACTGCACCCAATCCGGGCAGTATAGTCAATGTTGGTAAATTTCAAATGGAAGTCGTCTCCATACAGAGTGGACAAGGAAAGGGAAAAATAGAAATGCCCTTTATGCAGACTGTTTTAGACGTTAACTTTCAGAATTTAACAGCTAATAATGAAGGGGTGGTGTGTGGCGCATCACTGATATGGGTAGATTTAGATGTGCCGGGAATGATACCAGATGCAATGCTTAAGCAAACAGATGGCATATTTAGTGACAATGGTATCAACTGGTCTTCAGTAAGCCAGCACATGCAGCAGGCTAATAAAAAGGTAAGTGCATTCAGCATAGGACAGACAGCTAAGAAAATGCCATTTGTTCTTGATCTCGGTGCAGGAGAACTCACCGTGCTGGGTATTGTATTTACACCAGAGGGCGCATATGCTAATCTTGCTTTTTCGATGGCTATTCCCATGGGAGAGAGCAATGACTATTTTAGCATGGGGATGAAGGGCGCTTGTATTCGCCCCAATGGTTTTGGATTGACAGAAGCTGAAGCGACTCTTAATTTGTCTTCTGATTGGACGGCAGATATTTCTAATCAGATAGCGTTTAAAATCAAGGGGGGACCCAATGGTTCCTATGTGAAGTTTGACTGTGAAGGGCTCAGTGAGGTCCATTTAGAAGGTGATGTTGACTTTGATAGATCATTAGTAGTCCCAATGACTGCTGATTTTGATATAGTACCATCTCCGGCTACTTTTAAGGTCAACTTCAATGGTACGGCGGCATCTATATCTGATTGGTTACTTGAAGTCAACGCGTCTCATAATGCGTTGACCACACCACAGGCCAACGGCTTTGCACTGGGTTTTGAGCAGCTTATTCTTGATTTTTCTAAGACAAAAAATGCCAACGGTATGGCTTTCCCGGGTAATCACCCCATGAATAACGACCCTTTGAAAAACAGTTGGACAGGGCTGGTGATCAAGTCCCCTACGCTTACCTTACCGAAGGGTCTCAAGCGGTCAAATGACCAGAATATACAAGTCAATATAGACGATATCGTTTTGGACAATTCAGGACTATGGACTCAGGTCGATATTGAAAACATAATTAATAATCTGGAAGATGGAAGCTTCGGTGGTTGGGGCTTTTCTATTTCGGCACTATCTCTTAATATTCAGCAAAGTAACCTGGCCGGTGGGGGAATATCAGGCAGTGTAAACATCCCTATAACGGAAGTCGGCATAGGGTATAGTGCAACGTATACACCGGGTACTATGCAAAATGATATGAAACTGGACTTTGGTATTTCGCTTGAAGATGAATTAGAGATAAATATGTTTTTTGCACAAGCCAACCTACAAGAAAGCTCATCTCTTCACCTTAATATTGAGGGTAAGAAAGCCTATCCAAGTGCTGTACTACACGGTAGTCTTACAATAGGATGGAATCAGCAAAGTGAAAAGAAGCCCGATGAAGAGAGCAATAATGTTTCTAGTTTTTCACTGCCGACAGTTAACTTTCAAGGCTTTACCATAGCCAATAATGATGCGGATCTTCCTCAATTGAGCCTGGAGTCTATGGAGCTGGCCAATATAAATGCACAGGGCCTACTGTCCGGTTTCCCGATTAAGCTTGGGGAGAATATCAAATTTACAAATGAAGGTCAGGAAGTCGGCTTAAATTTAAATTTATTATTTACGCTAAGTAAAAACAATCCCAACGGTCTAAAAGGAGAAACGGATTTTACCATTTATGCCAGGTACAGTCCTCAAAAAAGACGGTTTGTCTACGATAGAACAGAGATTAATTGTATTACTATTAAAGATTTGGATGTAGGAGTAGCTGATCTATCCGGAAGCTTGTGCATTTTCAGAAATGATGATGAGTTTGGAGATGGCTTTAGTGGTATGATATCGGCTACAATCAGAGGCATAAATATTGGAATTGATGCAGCTCTAGGCGTGGGCAATATTGATGACTTTGATTATTTCTACTTTGAGGCCCTGGTTAAAATGCCCGGTATACCTATTTCGACATCGATGTCTTTATATGGATTTGGCGGTGGATTTTATTACAATATGAGTCGAGCAGACCTTGCACCTAAGACGGCGGATGAGTACACAACTGCTAATATCCCAAAAGAACCAGGCCCGGGATATAGTCCATCAGGTAGTAAGTATACACCGATGCTAGACAATATTGGATTCAATGCTACTGTCGTATATGGCTTGTCCGGTGGAGAGCAATCTGCTGCTGCCTTTAATGGAGATTTAACTTTTTGGATGGAGTTGAATAAAAACGATGGTATAACTGCTATGGGCTTCAATGGGGGTGGATATCTTGTACAGCCACTCAATGCCAGAGATAATGCTGCAATCAGTGGAGAGTTTAAAGTGATCATCAACTTTAAGCAAGAGACATTTGATATGGGGGTTGAACTCAAGGTGGATATTGCTAATGGTGTGGTAGATGGAGATGGGGATATAGTCATGCATATCGGCCCCAAAGAGTGGTTCCTATACTTAGGCGAATGGGATAAAGATGCAGATAAATCAGAATATGAGCCATGGAATGATAAAAAGCGTATTTCGGTAAATGCAAATCTGATTAAAACCACTTCTTTCAATCTCTATTTTATGATGGGGTCTATAACGCCGGAGTTGCCGCCCCTTCCAGGTAAGATCCTTCAAAATCTAGATATGCAGGAAGGAGGACAGTTTACAGATCAAAGGAAGTCTATGCCGACTTTTAATGAAAAGGCACCCGGTTTTGCTTTTGGTGGCGGGTTTCATCGGACGATAGATGTAAAACTGCTCATATTTTATGCAGATATAGAATTTTTTGCCGGATTTGACCTGGTCTTGGCAGACTTGAGTCAAGCTAATTGCGAAAATGATTTTGGCATCAATAAATGGTTTGCAAAAGGTCAGGCTTATGCCTATTTGGCTGTACGTGCAGGCCTCATGCTAGACCTTTGGTTTTATGAAGGTGAGTTTGAGCTTTTAAAAATTGAAGCTGCCGCACATTTGTATGCAGAGTTCCCCAATCCAAATTATGTAGAAGCCAATATCCGTCTAAAAGGAGAGGTTCTTCAGGGGTTAATAACTGTGGATAGATTCGTGAGGTTTCAAGTAGGTAATAAACTGGAATGTCTGGGTAGTAATGCGGCTTTTGATGATTTACCTATTGTATCTGAGATAGAGCCCGGTAATGGTGAAAAGGCAGAGGTATATGATGATATTAGAATTGCTTTTAATTATCCCAAGGATGTATTTGAGGTATTTAATGAACTTGAGCCCGATATAGCTCCGCAATATTTCTATTACAAAATTCACTCAGCAAAACTGTCCCATGGCAATGTCAATATTCCATTGATAGATAAGCCTAAGTATACCAAAGATGGTTATTCGGCTAGATATACCACTAAAGACAATTCATTCCTACCCGGTGAAAGTATTTTAGAGTTTGAACTCGTGGTAAAAGGATATAAAGTCAATAACAAAGGCGCGGATGAATTGGTAGCTCCAGAGCCACCTTATAAAGTCACCTTTGAAACTAAAAAGCGACCAGGACATATTCCAAACCAGATGATCACCAGTTCAAATCCTATAATTCGTCAGAGGTATTTCCACAAAAGTTCATTTCCACAAGGGCACGTAAAGACTTTCAATGGTAAAGATTTTTGCTATCTGTTTAGTCCCGAAAATATAGCTGATCCGGAAGTATTTGATCTTGAAAAGACGGAGTACGTGGCCGAGTTTTTGGAAATGGGTACCGGTAAAGTGCTCAAGACCAATTGTAAATGCGTTAATCAGGAAGTTCAATTTGATGTTCCTCAGAATTTAAATGCAGAGACAATGTATAGGGTAAGGATATTAGCCAAACTCTATACTAAAGAAGAGTCAAGTGGATCGCCATTTGGAGACTTTGATCTTGTGGCCAGTAACGATGCTACCGGCGTCAAGAAAATAGAGATCACGAAAGGTGCCTATAAACTGAATAGATACTTATTGCCGGACAATTCACCCAAAGCCATCGATCATAGACTGACAGAATGGTTTTTCAAAACAAGTAAGTACAGTACAATACAAGCTAAACTAAACGACTATTCATTAGTCGAAAGCGGTAAAACCCAGATATGGCACTTTGGAGACAACCTCAAGCCTACAGTCAAAAAGATCAATGATGACACTTATAACCTTATTACCGGATTTGGTATCCAATTCAACACTTATGATATGCCTATTATCTATGTGACAGGCAAAGAAGCATTTGACGTGTATGATATCCAGGGCTATAAGGTGCATTACCAGGGGTTAGAAGCTATTGGTTATCCCGTTGTTCAGTTTGATCGGCCAACAAACCATTCGACTTGTTTTAACAACTATTACAATGAAATGAAGACCCGATATGATTTTGCATGGGCACAAAGTCCTGTAAAGCACAATTACTATCTACCTATTAACAGGGACTACAACCATTCAGTACTGGGTTCTATATCTTACTTGATTCAAAGAGCACTTCCACAAAATAATATGGGCGGTGGAGATGTAGATTTATTATGGACATTTTGGCACACTCATAAGTCTAGTTTTCCGCATGTGCCGATTGAGTTACCCAATGGTTTAGGTATTTGGGAGCCTCATAGACCACTATCTAAACAAGAAATTGATGATGCTATGGCAGCTACCGAGGGTGGTAATCTCCCATCACTTGGCTTTAATAATAATATACAGGTAAATGTGACGCCTTCTGGTCAATCTATGATGCATCAGGGAGGTGGCAAAAAGACAGATACATTCACTCCGGTCTACCCCATTATTAATATGGCTGATTATCTGGTCTTGCAGGATTATAACAAAGTTTTACGGCAATGCTGGTATGACAGCACTCCGGGTAAAGGACGGGCCAAACCATACAATACGTATTTAACCTTGCATCCTTACCTCAATAGATTAAATGGTCAGTATCAGCTGAAATTGATCGGCAGGAGTTTTACTGCTGAGAAGCAAATGAACTACCAATGGATGGTGAATTAATAAGTATTCAATTTACATACAAACAATAAAGCAAGATATCATGTCAAAGTATTTTTTTAAAAGCGTTGGGTTTCTATGGTTGTTGGTCAATTTCTCTATGGTTGTCACTTCTCTATCGGGGCAGTCCATAGAAGGCCTTCGTCAAGTTTCAGAGCATGTAGCTATCATAGGTCAGTCAGAGACTGAAGGGGTAAGACTAAGATGGGCACCAGCCGGTTTTTCATCGTGGATTATCGCTGCTCACAAAGGCTGGGTATTGGAAAGAGCGGAATGGACAGATGACAATTATCCTCTTAATATGGAGCGATTGTCATTTGAAGAATTAGCCAGATTAAAGGCATATGAAAAAGATGAGTGGGAGGCACAGTTGAATATCAGAGATACTGTAGTAGCAATAGCCGCTCAAGCACTCTTTGGGAGCTCATCCAACGATGATAATCTACCATCCGGCATGGCGGGATTTAAATTAAAATCTGAAGAGCAGGCCGTCAGACATGCTACGGCCATGCAGGCAGCCGATTTATCGAGGGATGCTGCCATAGGTCTGGGATTAACCTATTTTGACGATACTGTAGAAAACGGTATTGATTATGTATACAGGCTGAGGTTAGAGGCTAATAATGATGGCTTTGGAGCAGATACTGTTTATTTTCATGCCCCGTACAGAGGCGAGGCTCAGGTAATCCCAGAGGTAGTGGCTGTACAGGCCATTTCTAAGCACGGAGCTATATTGTTACAGTGGCCCAAAGATGTCAATTCTAAATTGTTCACAGCCTACCACATCGAGCGCTCGATTAATGGCAAGGAGTTTGTGCGCATATCCAGGAGACCGATTACCGCTGCTAGTGGAGAAGATCAAGGGAATGCCGTGCATTTTGTGGACAGCCTGGCAATAGGAATAAAGGCCTCCTATCGCGTTCTTGGCATTACTCCATTTGCGCAATGGTCAAGTGGAGAAACCGTGGTTTCTGCGACCTCTCGAGATATGGTTGGATCTATGCCGCCTAAAACACTGGAGGTGAAACAATTTGACAATGGCTTTGAATTGAAATGGGATATCGATAAAGCATTAATTACTGATGACTGTATCGGTTGGAAATTAAAGAGGAGTTTGACCGCCTCAAGTGGATACACAGAAGTACATGATGGTGTGCTCCCTATAAAACAAAGGAACTATATTGATGAGGCTGCTATCCCAATAGTTAATAATTACTATCGAGTTTATGCTGTAGATACGGCCGGCAATGAAACACCATCTATAATAAGAGCTGCTGTTTGGCAGGATGATACACCACCGACTCCACCTGTTGGTGTGATGGCAGAAGCAGATTCCAATGGCATTGTCCATATCATGTGGGCGGATAATCAGGAATTAGATTTAATGGGGTATCGAGTGTTTGTCAGAGACGACGGTAATAAAAAATGGTACCAACTCACCGATCAGCCAATAATTGAAAATACGTTCAGGGATTCTGTAGAAATGTACAGTTTGTCTAAATCTCTTGAATATTCGGTAGTGGCTATTGATTTTAATTACAACGCTTCTGATTATGCAGAGCCATTCACTGTTATTCTGCCTGATCTGGTTCCCCCTTCGCCTCCCCGATGGGCAGATTGGTCTATTCAAAAAGATACACTTCATCTCAAATGGCACATAAGTGCAGCAGATGATGTAATCCGTCAGGAATTACTCCAAAGGTGGCCGGATGGCAATTGGTCCAAAGTGTCCGACCTGACTGCAGTGACTCAAGAATACATCATGACTTTGACCTCTGACGTCCCTGTCGATATTGCTCTTATAGCTATAGATGAAGCAGGTAACCTTTCAGATACTCTTTTTCTCAATAATCTCGTGACAAGCTATCAATCGCCATTGCCACCTATTATGGATGTCAAATTAGAACCGATAGCTGCTGAAAATGCTATCCGTATTCAATGGCTATATCCTGAAGGGGAGGGCCATATCATTCACATTTTTAGGAAGGATAAAGTGAGTGATGACTTAGAGGAGGTTGGTAGTTTTTCTGAAGATGTAACATCTCTGATTGATCGCGGGCCTACTAAATTTAGTGAGGGGTTCTTCTATTATTTAAGAGCCACTAATCGATCCGGGAGACAATCCCCGCTATCCGGCCCATTTGAAGTCAATATTATTAATGACTGATGTACTAAATGACTTGCAACTTATTCGGTCAAGTATTGATAATATATAATTCTATCTGTAGATGATGTTTATTTTGATTCGATTAGCTAAAGTCCTAACGGTTCTTTTTGTGCTCCTATGTTTGTTCAACACTATTATGGCTCAAGACATAGATGAGTTGAAAAAGGCAAAACCGATTTCATGGAGAGGTACTATAGGCTCTAATGCTACTGCTTATATCATGAATGGCGCCGGTAGACGAATGAATCCCTTTCATTACAGCTTCTTTGGCAGTATCAATATCAATGTCAAGGAAAACTTTGATGTGCCTTTATCCTTTAGTTATAATCAATTTGGTTTTAATGTAGATCGCCCATTTTACCAACTCGGTATATCTCCTAAGTATAAATCATTCCAATTACACCTGGGACATAGAAATATGCATTTTAATAGCTATTCTCTGGCCGGCCATACTTTCTTTGGAGTAGGTGTAGACTACAATCCCGGAAAATTTAGGTTTTCTGCTATGAGAGGTCGGTTGAGACAATCTATTCTTATCGATCAGACCCAGGTTGGCGAATTCTTAAATCCACAATTTAAACGCACGGGATATGGCTTTAAAATAGGTGTTGGTACTTTTAATAATTTTATAGACCTCATGCTATTTAATGCAAAGGATGATCCCAATAGTGTAGAGGGCTGGGAAAATATGGCCTATCAAAACACGATATCAGGATTAACAGGAGAGTTCGCACCGGCAGAAAATGTTGTCATCGGTCTGACGTCCAAAGTAACATTGTTTGGCAGGGTGACCTGGTTAACTGAAGCAGGGGGTAGTTTCTATACTGAAAACACTACGTCTCGCGCTATTAGCGACTTCAGCTTATTGGTGACGCCAAAGTCATCTTCTGTATTTAAATGGGCCGGTAAGACCAGTCTGAATTTTAATATTGGCCCCGTACAGATGGTATCAGCGTACGAGCGGATATTACCGGAGTATTTTTCAATGGGTATCTACAACTTTATCAACGATATGGAAAATATCACCTTTTCTCCAAGTGCTGCCCTATGGCAAGGCAAGGTATTTGTCAGCACTATGATTGGTATACAACGTAATAACCTGGAGGGCAATAGATCAGAAACTACGCGAAGATTGATCAATACTGTCAACATGACCATAGCCCCGGACCCCAGGTATGGGATGGCTATAAACTATACAAACTTTACGTTTAATCAACAGCCTCAGGCCATAATTTTAGATGATTCACTTTTGATCAAGCAAGTGAACAGGTCGCTGTCGCTCATGCCCTACTTCAATATAGCCAATGACAGTGTATCACAACAATCTATAAATGCTGTATTTATAAGACAAGAGGCAGAAGACCTCAACCCCATAACCCGTGATTTTGGCAGTCTACTGACATGGATGGCAACCAGCTCATATACCTATAGTCAAATTGGCGGTATGCAATATACCGTCGGCGCCAATCTAACCTTTCTCAAATCGGCATTCCTGCAATCTCAATTGCGAGGATTGTCATTGGGCATCGGTAAATCGTTACCGGAAAAAGGCATTCAACTCGACTTAAATACCCAGATTAACTCTACTCTTGTGGACGGCACCTCCGATGGATCATTGGTGAATACCAGTTTGTCAGGCAATTGGGCTTTTGCTGAACGTCACAGCGTAAGAATTAATCTAAATTGGCTCAGATCCTCTAGCCAACAATTTGAATCTTACAATGAATTTATTTTTAACCTTGGGTATGCCTATGTTATTCGGTAAGTGGTATCGTCATTTGCTGACAGGTTTTTTGAACACTCCCCCACAATTAATTATTTAGTGCATGATCAAGGTGTTAAATGTAAATGAACTCTCTTAGTAAAGGCATTTCAATCTTTTATACTTTACTGAATAGTATGTCTCCCAGTTGATGCTAATCGACTTCCATTAGTAGCTATTACATCCGCAATCAACCAGCCATTATGGTACTATTCATTTCTACTTTCTTCTCTCATGCAACCACTGACTACCCACAATGAGTTATTCATCCCTATGTAATTGATTGTTAGAAAGTTCGATCAGTGTTAATTTGTATTTTTTTCTATTTTTAAAGAGAAAAAGATATAACTTTCGAGCTGTAAATTATATTTTTTGCAGTTTGAAAGCCTCCTCTAAAATATTAACCATTCTTTTATGGCTGATTACTTTGCATGCCAACTCTCAGATAGAAT